>JBKJYX010000052.1:0-5295 GCA_046715575.1 Sphingomicrobium sp.
ATTCGCCGAGCGACCAGCCCCGCGATCTGGGTCATGCCGATTTTGAGCCCGTCGGCGCGCTCGATCAGGAAATATTGCCGCTCATTGTCGTCGCTCGCCTTGTCGAGATCGGCGCTCAGGAACTTGCCGGCGATATAGACCACCCGGCTGATAATGCCCTCGATCGGCGCGCGATTGATGTGGACATCGAACACGCTCATGAAAATCGACACCCGGATCATTTCCGCGTCGCCCAGCCCTTCCTCGCCCCGAAGCTCAACCGGCGCCGGCACCTTGGCGATCAGCGTAATCAATCCGTCGGCCGGAGCGACGATGAAATTGGGCCCATGCGGTGTCGTCCGCACCGGATCGCGGAAAAAGGCTGCGACCCAGACCGTGAAACCGACCAGCAGGAAGGTGATGAATTCCCAGTCGATCCAATAGGCGACCAGGGTGATCGCGGCGGCGAGAACGACGAACTTGCGCCCTTCGGGATGAACCGACGGGAAGCGCCATTTTACGGTTGTGGCGAGTGGCGTGGCGGGCGGGCTGTCGGGCTTTTCGAGCTCAGGCATGCCCCGTCCCTTAGTGGCCGCGCCGCGCAGGCACAACGCCGCGGTTGCGCGGGCTATGGGCGCGTCCTAAGGCGCCGCGATCCTATCGAAATCAGGGAAGCGCATGACCAAGATCAAGGTGAAGACCCCGCTCGTCGAACTCGACGGCGACGAGATGACCCGGATCATCTGGCAGTGGATCCGCGAGCGGCTGATCCAACCTTACCTCGACGTCGACCTCATCTATTTCGACCTGTCGATCGAGAAGCGCGACGAGACCGACGACCGGATCACTGTCGAAGCGGCTGAGGCAATCAGGAAGCATGGCGTCGGCGTCAAATGCGCGACCATCACCCCCGACGAAGCGCGGGTCGAAGAGTTCAAACTCAAGAAGATGTGGAAATCGCCCAACGGCACCATCCGCAACATCTTGAACGGGGTCGTCTTCCGCGAGCCCATCGTCATTTCCAACATCCCGCGCCTGATCCCCGGCTGGACCGATCCAATCGTGGTCGGCCGTCACGCCTTCGGCGACCAGTATATGGCGACCGACTTTCGCGTCCCCGGCAAGGGCAAGCTGAGCATGAAGTGGCAGGGCGAGGACGGCCAGGTGATCGAGGAGGAAGTCTTCGATTTTCCTTCCGCGGGCGTGGCCATGGGCATGTACAATCTCGACGATTCGATCCGCGCGTGCGCCCGCGCCAGCCTCACCTACGGACTCAGCCGCAAATGGCCGGTCTATCTGTCCACCAAGAACACCATCCTCAAAGTTTATGACGGGCGGTTCAAGGATATCTTCGAGGAAGTTTTCGATAGCGAATTCAAGGACAAGTTCGTTGAAGCGAAGATCGAATATCAGCACCGCTTGATCGACGACATGGTTGCCTCGGCGCTCAAGTGGAGCGGGAACTTCGTCTGGGCCTGCAAGAATTACGACGGCGACGTTCAGTCGGACCTGGTTGCGCAGGGCTTCGGCAGCCTGGGGTTGATGACCTCGGTGCTGATGACCCCCGACGGCAAGACGATCGAGGCCGAAGCCGCCCACGGCACGGTCACTCGCCATTACCGCATGCATCAGCAGGGAAAGGCGACCTCGACCAATCCGATCGCCTCGATCTTCGCCTGGACGGGCGGCCTGAAGTACCGCGGCAAATTCGACGACACGCCCGATGTCGTGCGCTTTGCCGAGACGTTGGAGCGCGTGTGCGTCGAGACCGTCGAGGCGGGCCACATGACCAAGGACCTGGCGATCCTCGTCGGCCCGCAGCAGCCGTGGATGACCACCGAGCAATTCTTCGAGGCGATCCGCACCAATTTGGAAGCGGCTATGGCGAACTCCGGGGAGCTTCAGGCGACCGCACCCGCTCGCGCCTGACGCCGAGGCCGATGAAACGGCCGGGGATGCGGCGCAGCATTGGGAACCGGTTCAACAAGCGCACAATCAGCGGCGCCTGCGTGAGCGGCGGCCCGGGTTTCAGCAAACGTCCAATGACGCGGCTCTGCGCGGCGACTTGCGCCGCCTGGATCGCTCGGGTCGGAAAAATCCGCCGGTCCTGAACTTTGCCCAGCAGCCCGTCGACCGGCTTGCCCCGCGCCAGCGGGCCGGCCAGGATGTTCGCGGTGGCGACCGCGTCCTGGATTGCGAGATTGATGCCGATGCCGCCGATCGGGGACATGGCATGTGCCGCATCGCCAATCGCGAGCAGCCCGGGCCGGTGCCAAGTGGTCAGCCGGTCGACCTTCACCGTCAGCAAATGGAGATCGGAGATGTCATCGAGCTCGGCGAGGTCGATTTCCGGTACCGCCGCGGCAACTTCCTCGCGGATCGCGGCGATCCCCCGCGCCTGATATTGCTCGGCCATGCCCTTGGGGATGAGGAACGCGCACTGCCAGTAATCGCCGCGGTCGATCATCACCAGAAGGCGTCCCCGCTCGACATTGCCCCGCAAGCCGCCGGTCTCGTTCTCAGGCTTGCCAACGCGGAACCAGAAGACATCCATCGGCGCCCCCAGGTCCTCGACCGGCAGCATGTTGGTGCCGCGGACGATTGACGCGCGGCCATCGGCGGCGATCACCAATCGCCCGTGAAGCTCGCTTCCGCTCGCAAGCCGCACTCCGGTGACCCTGCCCTCTTCCTCGATGAAGCTCTCGACCGGCGCCTCCATCTCGAGCTGGAAGCCCGGAAAGGCCTTGGCCTCGACGCGCAGAAAATCGAGGAACTCCCATTGCGGCATCATCGCGATGAATGGCGCCGGCGTGTTGAGATGCGACAGGTCGCCGATGGCCCAGGCGCGGCCGGCAAGCCGCAGTTCGGCGCTCTGCACCTTGTTGTGCGGCCGCTTGAGGAAACGCTCGAGCATCCCCAGCTGGTCGAGGATTTCCATGGTCGAGGGATGAACCGTGTCGCCGCGGAAATCGCGGAAGAAATCGGCGTGCTTTTCGAGGATGCGGACGGTGCAGCCGGCGCGCGCGAACAGCAGCCCGGCCATTACGCCGGCGGGCCCGCCGCCAACGATAATCAGGTCCGCATCTGACGTCATGACGCCTTCCCTAATGTCCATGAGCCCACGGTGACAAGCCGCGCGCTGCCTGCTTAAAGCTCGATATGGCAGGCGAGCTCAGCGGATCTGGATTGCGCGACGCACTGGTGATCCTCGGCGCGGCAGGGATCGTCATCCCGGCGTTCGCGCGGCTGCGCATTTCGCCGGTCATCGGGTTCATCGTCGTCGGCATGATCGCCGGCCCGTTCGGCCTTGGCAGCCTGGCCGCCGATCATCCGTGGATCGAGGCGGTGACGATCAGCGACCGCGCGGCGATCGAGCCGTACGCCGAATTGGGAATCATCCTGCTGCTGTTTTCGATCGGGCTGGAGCTCAGTTTCCGGCGACTGGTGGCGATGCGCAAGGCAGTGTTCGGTGTCGGCGCCGCCGAGCTGTTCCTCGGCGCCCTGCTGATCGGCGGCGGGCTGATCGCCACCGGCACGGCACCGTCGAGCGCGGTGGTGCTCGGCTTTGCGCTGGCAATGTCGTCGACGGCGCTGGTGCTGCCGATTGCAGGCACGACCTCACCGGTTGGCAAGGCCGCGTTCGCGATGCTGCTGTTCGAGGACCTGGCGCTGGTGCCGCTCTTGTTCCTGCTCGGCAGCGCCGGAGCGGGCGCGGCGCAGGACCTAGCCGACGTGGTGTGGAAGGGCGCGCTGGTGATCGCCGCGATGTTGGTCGCGGGCCGGTTGCTGCTCCCGCCCCTGTTCGCGCAAGCAGCGCGGACCAAGAGCCCCGAGCTGTTCCTGGCCGTCAGCCTGCTGGTGGTAATCCTCGCCAGCATGGCGACCGGCGCCGTCGGCCTGTCGCCGATCCTGGGTGCGCTGATCGCCGGCGTCCTGATCGCCGAGACGGAATATCGCAGCGAGGTCGAGGTAGTCACCGCGCCGTTCCGCGGGCTGGCGCTCGGTATTTTCCTGATCACGGTCGGCATGAGCATCGATCTCCGCGCGATCGCAGCCATGTGGCCGCAGCTCCTGGCCGCGCTGGTCGCGGTGCTGCTGGTCAAAGCGGCGGTGACCGCGATGCTGCTCAGGATCAGCGGCTCGCGGCTTGGCATGGCGGCGGAGACCGGGCTGCTGATGGCGTCGCCGTCGGAGACCACGCTGATCCTGCTCGGCGCGGCGGCCGTGTCGGGTGCAATCGCGAGCGATACCGCCACCTTCTGGCAGGCGGTGACGGCGATCGGGCTGACGATCACACCGCTGCTCGCCAAGGTCGGCAAGCTTGCTGCCCGGGGCGTCGATCGCCGCGCGACCGAACCGGTCCCGGAGGGCGCGGCGAAAGGACAAACGATAATCTTCGGCTTTGGCCGCGTCGGCCAGATGGTCGCGGCAATGCTCGCCGAACATAAGCGCCCGTATTTAGCGGTCGAAAGCGACATCGACGCGGTAATGGCCGCGCGAGAGGCCGGCTTTCACGTGCTGTTCGGTGATGTGGCGCGGGGCGAGCTGGTCGACAAATTGCATCTCGGCCATGCTGCCGCGCTGGTGCTGACGATGGACGATCCGGTGCTGGTGGCGCGGCTGGCACGGCGGGTTCATCGCGCCTGGCCCAAGCTGGCGATCATTGCCCGCGCCCGCGACACCGCGCATGCCGCTTTGCTCTACAAGGCCGGCGTGACCGATGCGGTACCCGAGACCGTCGAAGCCTCGCTGCAGCTGTCCGAAGCAGTGCTGGTCGACATTGGCCTACCAATGGGGCCGGTGATCGCCAGCATCCACGAGAAACGCAGCCAGCTCCGAGCGGAAATCAAGCAGGAAGCGGAGCTGGACGTGGAGCCGATGCTGGGCCGGCGGCGATTGCGGGATTCGGGGCCGCCGGGTTAGGCCGCGACGTTTTGCAGCGCTTCGCGGACGGCGGTCAGGGCCTCGTTGGCCTTCGCGCCGTCGGGGCCGCCACCCTGGGCCATGTCGGGGCGGCCGCCGCCACCCTGCCCGCCCAATGCCGCGACCGCGGCCTTGACCAGATCGACGGCGCTGAGCTGTTTCGCCAAATCATCGGTGACGCCGACGGCGACGCTGGCGCGGCCGTCGTTGACCGCGACCAGCGCCGCGATGCCCGAGCCGACGCGCTGCTTCATCGTATCGACCGCAGCGCGCAAGTCCTTGGGATCGAGGCCTTCGACGACCTGGCCGAGGAACGCGTGGCCGCCGACCTGCTCCGGTGCCTCAGCCTCTGCTTTGGTGGTGCTCCCACCCATTGCCAGCGCCTTCTTGGCG
>JBKJYX010000053.1:0-3452 GCA_046715575.1 Sphingomicrobium sp.
ATGCATTCCTGGCCGATGATGGTGGAATCCATATCCGCGACGAGCAGCTTCTTCGCGCGCGGACCATCCGGCTGCACGATCACGTCCACTTCCGGCAGCGATTCGAGTGCCCAGCGCGCCGCCGGAAGGTGGGTTGCAAGGCGGAGGTCGGCAGCGTCGCCGTCATCGATCCAGCCAGCAAAGTCGGCGGCGGGATCAAGCTCGCGCAGCAGCCCGAGCGCGCGTTCGACCAGCCTGTCATCGAGCCGTCCGGCTGCTATCAGCGTCGCAATGCCCACAAATCCTCCTCTCGTCCTCATTGCCGGTCCGACGGCGAGCGGCAAGTCGGGCCTCGCGCTGGCGCTGGCCGAAGCGGCGGGCGGAGTGATCGTCAACGCCGACAGCGCCCAGCTCTACCGCGACCTGAGGGTGCTGAGCGCCGCACCCAGCGCGGAGGATTTGAGCCGTGCCGATCATCGCTTGTACGGCGTGCTCGATGGCGCCGCGCCCTGCTCGGCGGCCGATTGGGCGGCGATGGCGCGGCGGGAGATCGAGGAGGTCAATGCGCATGACAAGATGGCCATTCTCGTGGGCGGCACCGGGCTGTATTTGAGTAGTCTTATCAATGGTATAGCCCCCATACCGGCAATCGATGCCGAGGTTCGCCGAAAGGTTCGGGCGGCATCGGTCGAGGCCAATCACGTGCGCCTGATCAAGCTCGACCCCAAGGCGGCGGCGGGGCTGAACGCGGCGGATACATTGCGGATCGCGCGGGCGCTCGAGGTAGTGCTGTCGACCGGCAAGACGCTGGGCGACTGGCAGCAGCAGCGCGAGGGCGGCATCGGTGCGTCGGTCACGCTGCGCCCGCTGATCCTGCTGCCGCCGCGCGACTGGCTCTACGCCCGGTGTGACGAGCGATTTGCCCAGATGCTGGAGCGCGGCGCGGTCGAAGAGGTCGAGGCGCTCCTCAACTGGGGCCTCGATCCCAAGCTGCCGGTGATGCGGGCGATCGGTGTGCGCGAGATCGCGGCTTTGTTGTCCGGCAAGATAAGTCGCGAGCAAGCTATCGCGAATGGCCAGCAGGCGACCCGCAATTACGCCAAGCGCCAATATACTTGGTTCGCTCACCAACCGCCGCCCGAATGGCCCCGATTCACGCAGATTCCTGGCGAAGCCGCTCTGGAACTGCTCACACCGAGCGCCTAATCCCGCAAAATGGATATTCTTCGCGAGGCCCAAATCGACCCCTCCCAGCTGCTAAGCAAGCGGGTGGCGGTCATCGGCTTCGGCAACCAGGGGCGCGCGCAGGCGCTCAACTTGAACGACAGCGGGATCGACGTGGTGGTCGGGCTGCGCGCCAAGTCGGTCAACGCGGTGGTCGCGCAAGCGCTCGGTCTCGAAGTGCAGGTGGTCGAAGAGGCGGTGGCGTCGGCCGACGTCGTTATGCTGCTCGCGCCCGACGAGATTCTCGGCGCGCTGTACCGCGAGATCGAGCCGCGCCTTCGCCCAGGCGCTTCGCTCGGCTTCAGCCATGGCCTCGCGATCCATTTCAAATTCATCGAGCCGCGCGGTGACCTCGACGTGTTCATGGTCGCGCCCAAGGGTCCGGGAAGCGCGCTCCGCTCGCTCTACCAGGACGGCAAGGGGATGATTGCCTTGTGGGCGATCGCCCAGGACCGCAGCGGCGCTACCCAGGACCTCGCGCTCGCCTACGGGCGCGCGATCGGTTGCGCGCGCGCTGGATTGATCACCTCGACCTTTGCCGAGGAATGCGAAGCCGATCTGTTCAACGAGTCCGCGGTGGTGTGGGGGGCGGTGCCCGAAATCCTGATCGCCGGTTTCGACACGCTGGTGGCCGGTGGCGTGTCGGCCGAGGTCGCCTATATGGAGTGCGTCGGCGAATTGAAGCTGATCGCCGACCTGATCGAGGAGCGCGGCATCGCCGGGATGCGCGAGGCGATCTCGAACACCGCCGAACTGGGCGCGACGCTGGGCGGCCGCCGGATCGTCGATGCCGGCGTTCGACAGCGCATGGCCGAAGTCCTGGCCGAAATCCGCGCCGGCCGCTTTGCCGAAGCGCTGACGCGCGAGGAAGCAGACGGCTATCCGCAGCTCGAACAGGCGCGCGCCGAGGCCCGGGAGCTGCCGGTCGAAAAGGCGTTCAAATCGTTGCGGCCCTAGCCAACGACCTCGTCGACAATCACCGGTCGATCCCCGACCAACGCGCGTTCCAGGTAAGCGCGCTGCATCCGGCGATGGGCCTCGGCAGCATGGTCGTCGGTAGCCGCAAGGGCGAGGTCGAGCTCCTCGGCCGCTCGCCGCGCGTTGTAGACGCGGTCTCCCTCAACCATGACCCCGGCTCCCATTGCGAAGGTCAGTTCATAGCATCTTTGGACGATTAGGTATGCGGCTTCCGCGCTCACCGATTCAGCTGGCGAACGCCACCCGGAAACATGCACCTCGTCCGTTGGGGTTGGGCATGACCTCCACTCCGCCGCCGAGCTGCTTGGCCAGGACTCGGACCACTTTCATTCCCAGGCCTTCGGACTGAGCCACGTCGAAGTCGGCTGGAACGCCGGCGCCCTGATCACAGACGCTCAATTCGCGGCGGTCGCCCTTGACCTTGTAGGTAACGTCGATCTTGCCCGCGCCGTGCTTGGCCGCATTCGTGACCAGTTCATTGGTCAACAGACCGATGGGCTGGATCATCGTCGTCGGGACCATCCCTTCGTCGCCGCTGACCTCGACCGCCACGCCGCAGATGTCCGAAAGATCGGCGCAAAGGCGAGAAAGGAAGGTAATGCAGGAGGCTTGATCGGTGTCGCTCGAATAGAAGTTGCGGTGGACGCGGGCGACGGCGGCGACGCGCGTTGCGGCTTCCTTTAAACGCTCCGACGCGTCCCCAGCGCCTGCTAACCCGCTGCTTTGCATGGTCAGCAGCCCCGAGACAAATTGCAGGCTGTTCATGACACGATGGTCGATTTCGCGGGCCATCAGCTCGGCGTGAGCGATCGCAGTCCGGGCGGCCAAACGCAGCTCGAGCTGGTCGACGACCAATGATGCCAGATCCTTGAGATCATCGATCTGGTCCTGGTCGACCGGGCGCGGTTGCTTGTCGATCACACACAGCGTCCCAAGATTGAAACCGTCCGAGGTCTGCAACGGAGCTCCGGCATAAAAACGCAGCCCGAAGTCACCCGCGACCAGCGGATTGGCCAGCGAGCGCGGATCGGTGCTGGCATCGACCAGGACATGCGCATCGGACGACAGGATCGCGGACGCGCACAGGCCCGGATCCCGGCCGATTTCCTCGACGGCGAGGCCATGGTGCGACTTGAACCAAATGCGGTCATGATCGACGATGCTGATAATCGAGATCGGCACATCGAAGCGACGAGCCGCCATCGCCGTCACTCGATCGAAGCTTCCGTCAGGCGGAGTATCGAGGATCTCATAGCGCTGAACAGCGGCCA
>JBKJYX010000054.1:0-10714 GCA_046715575.1 Sphingomicrobium sp.
GTCCTACAGCCATGGCAATGCTAGCCCTTTTTATAACCGATTTGGTGGCCCCGGCAGGACTCGAACCTGCGACCTGCGGTTTAGGAAACCGTTGCTCTATCCTGCTGAGCTACGGAGCCATACTCCCGCGAGGGAATAAGCACGAGACCCGGCATTATCAATTCACCTGGTTCGGCGGCACCACCGGCAGCGGCAAGGGGGCAATCGGCACCCCGTCCTCGACCAGCGATCGCGCCTGCTCGGTGGTGGCCTCGCCATGGACCGGTGTCGTGTCGATTTCGCCCAAATGCATCGCGCGAGCCGTGTCGGCGAATTCATCGCCAACCCACTTAGAATCGCGCAGCAGTTCGGCTTGCAGGGATGCCAGCCGGGCCATCGCATCGCCAATGTCCGGCCCGCCGTCGCCTTTGCGTGGCACCCGTGGCGCCATCGGCACTTTGGTCACCTGGCTCGACTGGCAGATCGGGCATTGCACCAGGCCCTGCTCCAGCTGCCGCTCAAAGTCGGCGTTGGATCGAAACCAGGCTTCGAACCGATCGTCGCGTTCCAGACAGTGAAGGTCGAAGACGATCAATGGACCACCGCCGCGGCGATCGGCCGGCGATGCTCGAGCGCCGGAATTCGCTGCCGCACCTCGCCGACGAGGGATAGCTCGATGTCGGCGAACCCCACTCCAATCCCCTCGCCCATGTCCAGCAGCACCTCGCCCCACGGGCTCACAACCAGCGAGTGGCCATAGGTATCGCGGCCGTCGGCGTGTCGTCCCGCTTGCGCCGCCGCGACGACAAATGCTTGCCCCTCGATCGCTCGCGCGCGAAGCAGGACCTCCCAGTGCGCCAGCCCCGTCGGCACGGTGAATGCGGCGGGCACGGCCAAGGTCTGCGCTCCAGCTTCGGCAAGCCTCGAAAACTGGTCCGAGAACCGAAGGTCGTAGCAGATCGTCAAGCCGAGCCGACCAACCGGAGTGCCCTCCACCACTATCGCGCCGTCGCCCGCGCGATAGACGGCGGATTCGCGCCAGCTTTCGCCGGTCGGCAAGTCGACATCAAACAAATGGATTTTGTCATATCGGGCGCGAACCGCTCCGGTCGGATCGATCACAAATCCGCGATTGGCGAGCTTGCCGTCTTCGGTTCGCACCGCCAATGATCCGAGATGCAACCACAAGCCGTGGCGGCTTGCTGCGTTCCGACAGGCCGCAAGCACTAGGTCATCGTCCTCGCCGCGAAGATTCTCCGAAGCGCGCTTGGAATCCCGGTCCAGCAGTCCCGACATCTCCGGCGTGAACAGTATCTCCGCACCACCCGCGGACGCCTGCTCGATCGCTCCGGTCAAATCTTGCGCATTGGCAGCGGGTTCGATCCCGGTGCACGACTGGAAGAGTGCGATCCGGACCATGGTCAAGCGGCGAGCAACTCGTCGAGCTTGCCCTGACCTTCGAGTTCAAAGAGCGCATCGCAGTCGCCGATGTGCGCCCCGTCGATGAAGATCTGCGGAACCGTCGTCTGCCCACCCGACCGCTCGATCATCGCCTGCTTCTCCGGTCCACCCCAAACCACCTCATGTTCCTTATACTCGATCCTTTTGGAATCGAGCAGGTGCTTGGCTCGATAGCAGTAGCTGCAGAACGTCTTTGTGTAGATTTCCACCCTGGGCACGGGACCATCTTCCTCACTCATCGGTGCGGTATCAACGCACAAACTGCGCCGGTCGCACCACGCGCGCCCAGCTGATGAGCTCGACTCTCTTTGCGCCCGCCCGCCGCAATTCGCGCGCGCAGGCATTGGCGGTGCTGCCGGTGGTCAGCACGTCGTCCACCAGGACCACCGTGCGCCCGGCAATCGCCGAGCGGTCTCCAACCTTGAAAGCACCCGCCACCAGGCGCCGCCGCTGCTGCAGGCTCATCCCCTTAAGCGGGGGCGTTCGCTTGACGCGTTTCAGGATCGTGGCGTCGTTCTCCAGGCCCGTTTGGCGCGACAATTCACGAGCGACAATCGCGGATTGGTTGAATCCACGCTGCCACAGGCGGCTTCGATGCAGCGGAACCGGCACCAGCAGGACGCCGGCCCCTCGCGCCTCGATCAGCGGCGCCATGTATCGCGCCATGGTCTTCGCGATGCCGATCTTGCGCCCATATTTCAGCCGCAGGGCGAGTCCGCGAGAAACCTCACCATAAGCCACGGCGGCTCGGGTACGGGCGATGCGTGGCGGCCTGGCCAGGCACACCGCGCAATTTTCCGCGTCGGTCGCCTGCAGCGGCAGTCCGCACGTCATGCATCCCGCGGATCCCAGAAACTCGATGCGTTTCCAGCAATCGGGGCAAAAGCTGTGCACGTCGCCGACGATGGTGCCGCAGCCGGCGCAGCGCGGCGGGAGTGCGAAGTCGAGAATCCAGGTGGCAAGCTTGCCGATCGTCTGTCCGGTTGTGCCCAGCATATTGCCGCTTGTCGGCCTGCAACATGCGCCGCACAAGCGCCCTTGTGCCTACCGACCAGTCTTCGGACATTTTCGACAAAGAGCTGCGGGCCCTCCGGCGCGACCGCGCGTTTCGCAATGGCCCAGAGCTGTTCTTGCACGATCGGGCGTTTGAGGACTGCCTCGAACGGCTTGCGCTCATCCGCCGCCCATTCAAGTCGGCACTGCTGATCGGCTGCCCGGATCCCGGTTGGCGCGGCCGGCTGGAGCCGCTCGTCAAGTCAATCGAGGTCGTCGATCCGGGCCAACTGTACGCCAAGGCATCAGGCGGAACCTGCATCAACGAGGATCGATGGGACCCGCCTGCGCGAGCTTTCGATCTGTGCCTTACGATCGGCACCCTCGACACCGTCAATGACTTGCCGCGTGCACTCCAATCGATTCGCCGGTCGCTCACCCAGGATTCGCTACTGATCGGGGCGATCGCCGGCGGCGATTGCCTCCCCCAGCTCCGGCGCGCGATTCACCTCGCCGATCAGGTGGCTGGAGCCTCGTCGCCGCATGCGCATCCGCGCATCGAAGCAGCATCGCTGGCGCCGCTGCTGACCGTCTGCGGTTTCGTCATGCCGGTGGTCGACGTGGACCGCGTCCAGGTTTCCTACGAAACGCTTGGCGGGCTGGTGACGGACTTGCGGCGCATGGGCGCGACCAACATTCTCACGTCGCGAGTTCGCGCTCCGATTTTGCGCGAAGCCCGAGCAATCGCGGAGGCCGCATTCCGATCGGCCGGCGATGGTTCGCGAACCGTCGAAACCTTTGAGATCCTGCACTTCGCCGCTTGGACTCCAGCCGGTTCACCGCCCAATTTATAGGGCTGAAATGCCGTTAACGATGTGCGGCACATGAGTTGTTAACTCCATAAAGGTTAGCTTGACCCCGTGGACGTGGACCAGAGGAGGGTGGCTTGGACGCTATCCGGAAGAATTTGCGCAGGCTGCTCGCCGACCAGGGGGGTGCGACTGCAATCGAATACGGGCTTATTGTGGCATTGATCGCGGTGACGTGCATCGGCGGCTTCTCAGCTTTGGGGGGCGGCGCCGGCGGCATGTGGACCAATCTTAGCGGCACCGTTCAAAATTCGATGTAACCGGGCGCCGGCGAACTAGCGTCGCCGCGCTCCGTAAACGACCAGTTTGACCTTCTGGCCGGGCGACAGGCGGCCGCCCGCGGCCAAGCTGTTGATGGTCAGGAACCGGTCGACCTGGAAATCCCGATAGGCCATCCGGCTGGCAAGCGACTGGACGGTATCGCCTGGACGCACCGTCACAACCTGGATCACGCGCGGCCGAATCGCCGCCGCTTCCGCCGGCGAAATACGGCGCAATGAATCGACCATCGAAGCGAACGGACTGATCCCCGCCCCGCCATTTGTCAGCATGACGAAGTGATAAACGGTGTTCGAATCCCACTGATAAGCAAAAACACTGGCGTCGACCACGCCCGAGGACGTGTTTGCCCGGGCGGTGGTGAACGCCGCCGCGAAGCCGTTGATCGTCGTCCGCTGGGGCGGCGGAATCTGCAGCTGCTGGCGACCGCCGGTCAGTTGCTGGAATACTTGGTAGATGTAATTCTCGATCGAGCCGCTGTAGCGGCCGCCGCTGAACTGCGCCTGCCCCGCCGAACCCTGGACCGTGACGGCCCGAGTCCCGTTCTGCATCAAATAGCCCGGCGGCACGGAGAACTGGATCCTGAGCTCAGGGTGAGTAAAGGACCGGCCCTCGATGATTCCCTGCGCCGGATCGTCGTCGACATAGATGCCATGTAGCTGCGCAAGGAACGAATCCCGGTTGCGCATACCCGTGCCGAGACGCCCGGTTGCGCGCGCTCCGGCGAGAGCGCGTTGCATTCGGTTCTCGCTCAGCGGGTGAGTGCTGGCCCACTCCGGCGTTTGCCGGTTGGTGCGGCCCTGAACCCGCGTCTGGAGCGCGCTTGCGCGAGTCAGTGCAGCAAGGATGTCGGGGCCACCGGCCGGGTCATATCCGGCCGCGACCATGTAACGCGTGCCCAGCGTGTCCGCCTGATATTCCTGGTCGCGGGAGAAGCTCAGCGTCGCCAATTGTGCCCGCTGGGTGCTCATTTGCGATATTGCGTTGCCGATCCCGCCGCCAAGAATGCTGCCGAGCAGGACGCCGAAGATCCCGCCGATCGAATTGCGGCGGGCGGCCGATTGGCGCGCCTGGGAATGGTTGCCTGCAATGTGCCCGGTTTCGTGCCCAAGCGCGAACGCAAGCTGAGATTCGTCATCCATCAGCGTCATCAGCTGGCGCGTGATGTAGACATAACCGCCGGGCACGGCGAAGGCGTTTTCGACCGCCGCATTCAGGGTCGTGAAGCGAAAAGCTTGCCCCGGATTGGCGATCCCTGAATAAGCCGCGACTCGGCGGCCGACCGATTCGACATAGGCTGCGCGCGGTCCGGTCTCGGCGCCGCCGAACTCGGCGAGGAGCTCGGCGTGCTGGCGTTGGGCTTCGGCAACCTCGCGCGGGTCGAGGAAGCGGGCCGACGACTGCGCCGGCAAGGCCGCCGGCGACAGCGCGACCGCGGTCGCGGCAAGCAACAGGATGGAGTTACGCATAACAATCTCCGGTTTTGGCCGCTTTCGTACGAACGGACCTTTGAACGGGAGATGAAAGCGGTAGTTCCGAAACGATCCGGTCAGCCGATCGCCAGGAACTTCGCCCGGCGCTGGGCGAGAAGCTCGTCGCCGCCGATGACCGAACAGCCGTCAAGCTCCTCCATGATGGCGCCCTTGATGGCTCCGATCGCCGCCTCGGGATCGCGGTGCGCCCCGCCCAATGGCTCGGCGACGATGCGATCGACCACGCCCAGTGCCTGAAGGTCGGAGGCCGTGATTTTCATCGCTTCGGCCGCTTCGGCGGCCTTGTCCGCCGTGCGCCACAGGATCGAGGCGCAGCCTTCCGGAGAGATCACCGAATAGACGGCATGCTCGAACATCAGCACCCGGTTCGCCGCCGCGATGGCCACCGCGCCGCCCGATCCGCCCTCGCCGACGATCGCGGCGATGATCGGCACCTTCACCTCGAGGCATTGTTCGGTGGATCGCGCGATCGCCTCCGCTTGCCCGCGCTCTTCCGCTTCCACTCCCGGGAAAGCCCCAGGGGTATCGACCAGCGTGACGATCGGCACCCCGAAGCGGTCGGCCAGCCGCATCAGCCGGATGGCTTTGCGATAGCCCTCGGGCTTGGCCATCCCAAAATTATGCTTGAGCCGCGAGGCGGTATCGTCGCCCTTCTCGTGGCCGATGATCATCACTCGCCGGCCTTCGATGCGGGCGAGTCCGCCGATGATCGCAGGATCGTCGCCGAACGCCCGGTCGCCGGCCAGCGGCAGGAAATCCTCGGTGATACCCGCGACATAATCGTTGAAGTGCGGCCGCTCGGGGTGCCGTGCCACCTGCGACTTCTGCCACGGCGTCAACCTCGAATAGGTTTCCCGGAGCAGCTTCGCCGACTTGGCCTCGAGCCGCGCAATCTCGGCATCGATGTCGATCGAGCCCGCGCTGGCGGTCTCGCGTAATTCCGCGACGCGAGCCTCGAGCTCGGCGATCGGCTTCTCGAAATCGAGGAAGGTCAGCATTCGGGGCGGCGGGTAGGACGCGCCTCTTCCCGCGTCAACGACTGCGGTCTGCCAGTGGGTGCCGGGCGTTGACCAGCTCGACCAGCCGCGCGCTATCGACATGGGTGTAGATTTGCGTGGTCGCGATGTCGGCATGTCCGAGCAGTGATTGCAGCACCCTCAAGTCGGCTCCGCCCGACAGCAGGTGGGTGGCAAAGGCATGCCGAAGGACATGCGGGCTGATGCGCTCGGGCGAAATCCCGGCGAGGGCGGCGATTTCGCGGACGATCTGGAAAAGCCTGACGCGGCTCAGGTGGCGCTTGCCGCTCGGAAACAACCACAGGCTGTCGCGCGGAACATTCTCAAGCCAGCGCTCGACCGCCGTCTCCGCGCGCGAGGAAATCGGCACCAGCCGCTCCTTGCTGCCCTTACCGCTCAGGATCACGAACGGCTGCCCCTTTCGCAACGCTCCGCGCCCCAGCGTGACCAGCTCGCTGGCGCGGAGCCCGGAGCCGTAGAGAAGCTCGAGGATGGCGAGATTGCGGACCGCGGCCGGCTCCCCGCTCGACGCCCGCTCCTCGGCCGCCTCGAAGATCCTGCCAACTTCGCGTTCGTCGAGAATTCGCGGTAATGGCCGCTCGAGCCGGGGTCTGGGCAGCGCCGCCGACGGGTCGTCGTCGCGAAAGCCCTCGTCCATGAGAAATCCGAAGAAGCGCCGCAGCGCGGCCGAACGGCGGGCGACCGTCGCCGGTGAGAGTTCGGCCCACTGCTCGCCGAGCCGCGAGAGGGTCATCGCATTTGCCGTGCCGAGCGATCCGCCGACATCCGCCGCCGCGTGACTTATATCATTTCGGTAGGCGGACAGGGTGTGCGGGGAGGCGCCGGCCTCGGCCGCCATCATGTCGAGGAACCGATCGACCAGCGCCCGATCGTCATCGGTCACGTGCGGGCGAGCGCCTCGGCGGCGATCATCCTCGCGGTGAATCCTTGACCGGTCCGGTTGAGCGCCGCGACCGCATGATAGAGGTGGGACGACGGAAGCTGCTGAAAGCCGGTGGCCTGGAAACCGGTTGCGGTCAGCACCAGCACGCTGCCGGCTTGCCCGAGCGCGGCCGAACCGTCGATCAGCCGGGTCCAGCGATTGAGGTGTCCGATGGCCAGGCCATGGCGGCGGTTGAGCCGGTCGGCGCTGCGCGCGTCGACCCGGCCAAGCCCGGCCAGGCCGGCGACCAGCAACGCACTTCGTTTCTTGCCCTTGCTTTGGTCGCGGCTGATGAAGGCGTTGATCCGGCCGAAGCTCAGGTCCAGCCCCGCGGTCTCGGGAGCGGCCAGAGCGAGCATCGCCCAACTCGGATCGGCAAAGCGCTCGTCCATGCGCCGAATGGCGAGGACCCAACGGGCGGCTTCGCGGTCATGGCCGGCGGCCAGCATCGAGGCGATGAGCGCTGGCGCGTCATCCTGCAGTCCAGGATCCGGCGCGATGAGTGTTGCGGCGCGCCCGGCCAACGCTCGTGATGCCTCGATTTGCAGCGGATCGGTCGACGACGACCACAAGCGGCGAATGGCCTGGATACGCGCATCGCGATCCTTGCCCACGAACGCCAGTCGGACTTGCCAGGCGTCGGACTCCGACAGCTGGTCCGGGTCGGTTGCGTCGTAAATCGTCGAATAGAGGTCGATGAGCGATTGGGATGAAAAGACGCCAAGGCCGGTCGCGATGCGTGCCGAATCAAGCCGCTGTTGGGCGGACAGCAGGGGCGCCCGAGCCTGCCACGCCCTCACTTGCGGCGTCGCCGACTTGAGCAGGCGATCGGGAAGCGTCATCCCGGTGGCCGTGGCCAATCCGAAACGCCAGCTGGTCAATCGCTCGACCGGCTCCCATTCAACCGTCACCGCTCGGCCGGTGTCCGCGCCCGCACCGACGATTTTTTGCGCAAGCGCCAGGTCGATGCCGCCAATGCGGCCCCTGCGGCGCGCGGCATCGATCTGGGCCGCGGCGCTTTCCGGCTCGCCGGACAGAGATGCGCACATCGCGTCGACCAGCGGAAACACGCGCGACTCGACTCTGCGAACTCCGTCCAGGAGCGGGCACAGCCCAGCCGGATCAGAATTCGCCAGCGCGCTTTGCACCGCGACCTGGAACATCTTTGGCGTGAACTTGTCGACATCGACGCCGGCCACCAGCATTCGGGCGGCGTCGGCTTCGCCCATCCGCAGCAGCAGCCAGGCGCGTTCCGCGACCCAGTCCACCGGATTGACATTGCGCGGCGCCTTGGCTTTCGCCAGCAGTGCGTTGCGCAGCGCGATGTGCGCCCATCGCGAGGCGATCGGCGTGTCCGTCCGCCGCATCAGGCTCGACAGGAAAGCCCCGCTGGCCGTCCCCCAGGGATTGGGGCCCATGCCGAGCTTGACCGGATCGAAGCGCCCGACGACCCATGGGTCGCGCCGCGCATGTTCGGGTAGCTCCACCGGCGGAGTTTGGGTCGGCAACTCGTCCGCGGTGATTGTGGTAATCCCAGTCTCGCTCTCGCCGAACCCGGCGGTGGCTGCCGACGGGCTTAGACCGGACACGGGCGAGGTGCTGCCAGGCGCCGGAGTAGGGGACGGCGCGGTGGTCGCGGGAAGAAGCGCCCGGTCCTGTGCCAGCGCGGGCAACGCCAGCCCCACCGCCGCGGAAATCATCAAAAATCGGCTAGTGCGCACCCTGGTTCACATCCGTTTCAATGGTGCGCGTCGGAACTTCCTTCGCCTGTGTGGAAAGCAATATCAGGCCGCCGATGACGAGCACCAGGGCAAGGATGAGAACAATCAATCGCGACATCGAGTTTCCACTTCGAGGGTGACGGTCGGGGGGCTTTTGCCGTCCTTGCCCACCGCTGTATAGCCCACCCGTGCACGACTTGGCTCACCGTCTCGACCGCCCCATCGTCCTCGTGGGACTAATGGGCGTCGGCAAATCCACGGTTGGCCGTCGCCTTGCAAAAAGGCTCGGCCTGCCGTTCGTCGACAGCGATTCGGCGATCGAGGATGCGTCCGGCCTTTCCGCGGCCGAGGTGTTCGAGCGCTACGGCGAAAAGGATTATCGCGATGGTGAGCGGCGGCTCGTGGCGCGGCTCGTCGACGGGCAGGTGCGGGTGATTGCGACCGGCGGCGGGGTGTTCGTCGATCCCCGGACGCGCGACCTGTTGAACACTCGCGCAATCACCGTCTGGCTCGACGCATCGACCGATGTCCTCGCCGACCGTACCTCGCGGCGCAATACCCGGCCACTGCTCCGCAACGGCGATCCCAAGAGCACGCTCGAGCGCCTCGCCGAAGTGGAAAGGCCGTCCTATTCGGCGGCGCACATCCATGTGAAAAGCGGCTACGGCGCCCACCGCGATGTCGTCGAATCTATCGTCAAAGCGCTTGAGGACCATCTCGGCGCACGGTGAATCCTAAGCCGGACCGCGCGCCTGTTCGTCGGGCAGAGAAGAGTCAGCGCCGAACATCCGGTCCTGGGCGGCTCGCAAGTCCCCTGTCTTGCTTTGAACCTGGAGGCGCTCGGTGTCCCTCTGGCGATAAGCGGCCTCGACCCGATCCGCCTCGCGTTGAGCGATTCCCAGCTTGCGCAGCGCCTCTCGCCCCCTCACCACCGCGCTTTCAAACAACTCACGCTGGATCAAGTCGACATCGAGCCCTGCGAACTCGATCACCTGCCGGCGGTCATAGACCCGCACCAGTACCGTCGCGTGAGGAAAGGTCTCGAGCACGGATTCCAGCTTGGCGCGATCGAGGTCTTGCCCGTCCTGGCAGAACAGGATCGCCTCCGCCGTTTCGGCGCCCGCGGTGCGAAGGAGGTCGATGCGGGTGCCATCTCCGTAATAGACCTTGGTCCCGAACTCCTGACTCAATTCGATCTGCGACGGCTTGCTGTCGATCAGCGTCACCGGGATGCGCTTGGCCTGCAGCATCTGGGCGACGGTCTGGCCGAATCGACCGTAGCCGACGACGATGGCATTGGTCTCCGGCGAGAACTCGGGGCCCTCGAGATCGACGTCGGGGTCCGGAATCCGTTTCAGCACCCATTCGGTAAAACGCATTAGGAACGGCGTCGAAATCATCGACACGGTGACGATTGCGCTGAACAAGGATGCCGTTTCTGGCAGGATCAGCCTCGCCATGGCCGCCTGGCCAAACAGGACAAAGCTGAACTCGCCGGCCTGGCTCAACAGCAGCCCAAGCCAGATCGCCCGGCCCCACTGCATCCCGAACCATCTCGCCAGCCCGGCGATCAGCACCGCCTTGACGACGACAATCGCTACCGCCGCCCCGGCCACCAAGAATGGATTTGCGGCGATTACGTTGAAATCGATCAGCATTCCCACCGACAGGAAGAACATGCCGAGCAAGATCGAGCGGAACGGCTCGACGTCGCTCTCCAACTCGTGCCGGTAAGGCGATTCGGCGAGCACCACGCCGGCAATGAACGCGCCTAGCGCGGTCGACAGGTGCAATGTTTCCATCAACGCCGCGCTGGCGATAATCGCGAACAGGCCGGCGACCACGAACAGCTCGCGCTCGCCTAGCCGGCCGACCAGCCGGAACAACGGGTTGAGGATGTAGCGCCCGGCGAGCACCAGCCCGACGATCGCGCCGACCGTGTAGACCGCCAACATGCCTC
>JBKJYX010000055.1:0-3437 GCA_046715575.1 Sphingomicrobium sp.
CTCCGGACCTCAGGAGGCGCGGCAAGAGGCTGATTGCCGCGAGCAATGGCCAGCGCCGCTGCCACGGCTTGATCTCGATCCTCGTGCCGGCGTGACGGTTGATCTTCCAGGCGATGTAGTCGACGCCGCCGGCGAACGTCGCGCTGGCCTTGGCGAGCCGGAGCACCGACAGCGCCTTGCCCTCCAGCCGCCGCCGCGCCCAGCCTCCGCCGACGCCGGCGCCGGCGCCGGGTGGAATGGCCGCTATCGCTGGACGCGAGAATTTTTGGAAGCGTTCGGGGTCGGCGTCGACGACCGATCCGGCCCGGCCTGTCCGCTCGGCACGAAGCTCCGCCGAATAGGTCAGGGCAAATGCCCGGCGCCACCAATCGAGCGGCTGCTCGCCATTGACGCTGCCCGCCGCGGCCAAAAGCGTCGGCGCGGCGCGGGAAATCGCGACGATCGCCATCCGTTGAGCCTGCTCATCGGCCGCCCATGCCAGCCGCGACGGCTGCGCGAACCGTGCCCACACCGACACGCTGCGGGTTTCCAGCCCGTTGAGCCGGTGGAAATCCGCCTCGCTGAGCACCGCATATTTCGCGGTGAGGCCGTGCTGTTCGAAGTGGAACACGTTGGGCGGAAGCAAGCGGTTGGCGACGCCCAGCCAGCGGCGGTCGTAGGCAGCGCGATAGTTGGACACGATTAAATAGAAATCGAGCATCAGGCCGTCGAGCTGCTTCTCGCGCAGGCACGAGCCGTATAACAGCACCGCCCGCGACGCGCCGCCATGTTTGGCGGCGATCGCGGCGGCAAGCGTTGAGACCCGGGAATCCACGGGCGTCGCCAGTTCGGCCGCAACCAGCTGTTTAAGGTCGTCCATTGGCCTGCGTCTTAGCCCTCAGGCGGCAATCCGGACGAACGATAAAGGATGTGCCAGCTTGAGGAAAATCGGACTGCCGATTTCGGCCCGGAAGGTCTCGCCGTCGAGGATCACCTTCGAGCTCTCGCCCTCGATGCTGATCTCGTCGCTTTCTTCGAAATGGACGCCGCGCATCTTCGAATGGCCAAGCTTGCCAAACAGCGTCGCGAAAAAGGCACGCAACAGCGACCCTGGCCGCTGTTCGATTGCGACCAGCCTCAGCGCGCCGCGGGTGCGGCCGTTTATTTCACCCGACAGCAACAGCTTGTCGAGCGTCGTCACCGCCAAGAGCGAAAACCGGCCCGAGAGGCTTTGGCTGTTGCGCCAGGACACCGCCACCGGGCTGGGATTGGGCGGCAGGAAGCTTGCCTTCAGCTTCAGGAACAGCTGCGCGAGCAACGCCAAAGCCGTGATCGCATGGCTGACCCCGTTGGGCAGCCCGAGCGGATAAATCTTCTCGCGGCAGTAGAGCATGGTGTCGGCGAGGCCGGCGCCGCCGAGAAACATGCCGATCACCGGCATTTGCTCGCCCGCCCCGCAACGCAGCGCGATCAGCTCCCGCGCGACGATATGCGGGCTCAAATCAACCTGAGCGATCGCCATCAGTTTCTCGAGCGCGACGATGGGGTCCCCCTGCGACCCGAGATCGAGCGCGATGAGATTGGTCTTGCCGCTGGGCAGCACGGCGACGGGTGGCGGTTCCGTCCCGAAATGACCGCCGTTGTAGAGCTCGGTCAGCGCCGCCTGGACGGTGCCGTCGCCGCCGTTGATGACCAGCATCTTGGGACGCACGCGGGCGATCGTTTCAAGCGCGGTGCCGACCTGGTCGGCCTTCTCCACTTCATAATGGAAAATGTCCGGATGCTCGGCGCAAAACGCGCGGATCCGTGGAAGCTGCGCAAGATTCCCGGTCGACTTTGGATTTGAAAGCAGTGCGATCCGGGAGCGCGCCATCAGCCGTTCACTGGACCGATCGAGAGGCCGCGGCGGTATTGCAGCAATACCTTGACCTGCCGCGGCGCGTGCCCGACCTGGACCGCCGTCTTGCCAAACGACGGTCGCATGTGGGTGATCGAAAGCCTCGGATTGCCCGAATAACCGCCGCCGTCGCTGGCATCCTTGTTGCCGTTGCCGTTCATGTCGTGGTGGACGGCAACCGCATATTCGCCCGGCCGGGGTACGGCGATGCAGATGTCCAGCGGCACCGTCGAGCGCACTGGCACCACGACTTTGCCCAGCTTGCCGCTCTTGTCGAGGTACCCATGCGCCGCGTAGAGAGCGACCTTGACCGTGCCGCCGGGTTGCTTGAACCCGCTCACGCGAACCAGCATCGAAGGCTTGCCGGAGAGGCATGCCCCCGCGTCCGACCCGATAATGGCCGCCGGCGCGGGCGTAGCTGCCGCAGCAAGCAGGGAAGCGATGAGCAGAAGCGATTTCGACATGATTTTACCAAACGTTTGTTCTAGGCAGACACGGACGGCGCGCCTTCGCCGGGAAGGGTAGAGCCGCCCGTGTTGCAATCTCGGCTCGCTTTGCGGCCAAATCATGGTGTTGGGACGACCAAAACTTGGGCCGCCTGTCTTTAATCGACCGCTACCTGGCGCGGACCATCGCGGTCCCGCTGCTCGGCACGCTGATTCTCGCGGCGATGTTGCTGGTGCTCGACAAGATGCTGCGATTATTCGATTTCGTGGTTACGGCGGGGGGGCCAGTCAGCGTCGTCTGGCGGATGCTCGCGAATTTGCTCGCGGAATATTTCTCGCTCGGCATCCCGATCGGGCTGATGCTTGGCATCCTCCTCGCTTTCCGCAAGCTCGCTCTGTCTTCCGAGCTCGACGCGCTGCGCGGGATCGGCATCGGCTTTGGGCGGCTGCTGCGCGTGCCCTATTTCTACGCCGCCGCGCTGATGCTGCTGAACCTCGCCATCGTCGGTTATATCGAGCCCTATTCGCGCTACCGTTACGAGGGACTACGCTTCGACTTACGCTCCGGCGCGCTCGGCGCATCGATCAAAGTCGAGGAGTTCAACCGCCTCGGCAAAAGGCTCACGCTGAGGATCGACAGCAGCGAGGAAAAGGGCACCCGGCTCGGGGGCATTTTCGTCCAGGTCGACGACCGCTCGGGAACCTCGGTGGCCGCGACCGCGGCGGCCGGCCGCTTCCTTTCGACCGACGACCCCGACACGATCCTGTTCCGGCTGCGGGAAGGCCGCCTGGTCCAGCAATCGCCCAAGTTTCCGGCGCCGCGCACCTTGTCGTTCGAAAGCTACGATTTGCCGATCAGCCTGCCGGCGGTCGACCGCTTCCGCAACCGCGGGCACGAGCATGACGAGCTCACGCTCCACGAGCTGTTCGCCGAAGGCTATGGCGGCGGAGCGACCGGCGCCGACCGCCTCGCCGCCCAGGCCAACCTCCACTTCCGGCTGGTCGAAGTGCTGATGATGCTGATGCTCCCGCTGCTCGCCGTCGCGCTGGCGGTGCCGCCCAAGCGCAGCTCCTCGGCGCTCGGCATCTTCATCGGGATCGTGATCGTCGTCGCC
>JBKJYX010000056.1:0-5383 GCA_046715575.1 Sphingomicrobium sp.
GCTGGTGGCAATTCGCACCGCCGTGGCCAGCCCGGCCCCCAGCAGCCACCCCATCATGAGGCGGTCGAGCCGTGATTCGATCGACAGCAACAGCGCCGCCGACTTGGCGTGCATCCTTTGCTTCCATTCAACCAACATCGAATCGCCTGACCTGATGCCTGCTCGGACTTCCTCCCTAAAGTCGTGAGCGTTTCATTGTAGTAAATGCCGGCCCACGCTACTCAGTTCCGAATGACAGTTTGGCCTGTTCGGGATCCGGCTGTAGCTCGTCCACTGAATCGGCAGAGGAGGATGCAATCAAGGAGGACTCACGACGCCACCTTTATGCAGTGAGTGTGCTGCTCTTTGTCGGCGTAATTCTACGAACAATTGCCGTGGGCAGAGAGTCGCTGTGGGGCGATGAAGCCTTTACCTTGTTAATCTCGCAAAGGTCGGCCCGCGACCTGTTTCTCTCGCCAATCGACCCGACGCCGGGCTTATATTACGCATTGCATAAGACCTTAATAGGGCCTCACGCAGGGGTGGTTGCGGTGCGTTCCATATCGTTTGTGTGCGGCTCGCTCATTCCCCTTGCAACCTACGCGCTGGGAAGACTGGCGGGCGGGCGGGCCGTCGGGCTTGGCGCAATGGCGCTCACAGTGCTGTCATTTCCGCTCATTGACTATAGCCAGGAAGCCCGGGCTTACAGCATGCTCGTGTTATTGGTGACGTTGTCGGCTGCTTCATTCCTGTGGTGGGCGAAAAGCAACCGAAAGCTCGCCCTGTACTGCTTTGCCGCAACGCTCGTGTTTAGCACCTACGTTCATTTCGTTGCGATTTTCTGGGTCGTCCCAATTTCCATTGGTGCAGTGGCGCTGCGGCCATCGCGAGAGATCGCATTTGTATTGGGACTAGCGCTTTTCTTCACTGAGCCCGAGATCTTTCGACTATTCATTTACCCGAAGGATGCATTTTCCTGGCTAAGCCAGCCGACCGCCAGAGGTGCAATCGAAGAGATCGGTCACACGTTCTTTCCGTTTGAGCCGATCTGGCCCGTTGCATCGGCTTTGGTTTGCTTGCTGATATTTCTCGGCGCCCGAAGGAGATGGAGTCCGGAACTAGCTATACCTCTGCTTGTTCTCCTGTTTGCACCTATATTGATGTGGTTATTCGGATTTGCAGTGAAGCCCATTTTCATGTCTCGCACGGTGTTGCTAGCGATACCGGCGTTCGCAGTTGCGCTATCACTTTGCTTCAAGGGTCAGCCATGGACCATGTTCGCAATCGTCGCGGCGTATGCAGTTAATCTCATGGCGACCGGCACCGTGAGGCAAAAGACCGACTGGACGTCATCTGCGGCATCGCTCAAGAACGTCAAGCCGGGTGACGTTGTAGTGCTTTGCCCTGCTTGGGAAGCCGCGGCCTTCCGTCACGCAGTTCACTCCAGCATTCGGGCGCCCCTTCTGCTGGAATGGGGGAACGGGCACATGTTGATTGAACCGGTGCTTGGTTCAGATCGTGATTGGGTCCGTTCTTATTATAGGAAATTGTCAGCATCTGATGCCAGACGGCAGGCCATCGAAATTGGCGGAA
This sequence comes from Sphingomicrobium sp., assembly GCA_046715575.1. GTDB lineage: Bacteria > Pseudomonadota > Alphaproteobacteria > Sphingomonadales > Sphingomonadaceae > Sphingomicrobium. The sequence continues at coordinate 1,573 of JBKJYX010000056.1, forward strand.
ATTTGCTTGCATCGGCCAACCGCGTGTGGCGCGTCGAACACAAGCCAGAATGTGCAAAAACTAGAGAGCCCTAACCGAACTGGTATCGTCAATGGCGCGAGATCCTGGTCAATTCACGTCGTTGGCGGAACATCAACGTGTTCAACTCTTTCCGAAGCAGCATGCTGGCGCACTGCAACATAGAGCATCACGAGGGCGGCCAGCGGGACAGCGCCGCTATACGCGAATCGCGACGCCATCGGCGCAAGGCAGGCCGCAAAAATCAAAATTCGCTCGCGCCGGCCCGGGGCGCGCCCATTATCTCCCTTCAGCAACATTACAGCCGCTGCGGTGAGGGGAACCGCGTCATAAGTATAAACATAGGGCGTCACGAGGAGCGATCCCGAGATAAGGGCGCTGGACTTTGCCAAGTGCGCGCCGGGTCTGCTCCACATAGAAGCGACGATCGCTGCAATTACGGCCGCGAGCACAGCATAAACTACCCAGGCGAAAGTTGGACCGACAAATGGAAATGCGAGTGCGAAAACCGACTGTTGCTTGAACCACAGGCTGCCCGCCGCGAGGAACTCCGATGTGGCGCTGATTGAAGCGAAAAATCTCGCCCATATGCCTGCGCCCAGGAAAAGCTCTGCAGCTGCGGCCAGGAGCAGGAATGTCCCGCTTGCCGAAGTGATCGCGCGCCAGTTGCGGCTGCACAGCAGCGCTATCGGGATCAGCAAACCCAATTGCGGCTTAATCGTCAGCAGGCCGAAGAAAACTCCCGCCAGCACGGGACGATTTTTGAGCAGGACCAAACCAGCGGTTAGCAATGCAGCAGTGAGGAAGCCGTTCTGGACCCACCAAATGGAATAGAAGGCGCCGCCGCCGGATACGGCGACCAGAGCTGTCTTGACCCAATCTCTTAGCAGCAGGTTGAGCGATGCGGCGTAAGCGGCTGTCGTTACGATCAAGAACGCCAGGGACGCCGGCACATAATCAAGCCATGCGAAGAGCGGTGTCGTGAACAGGAAATGCGGCGGGTAGAATATGTAGAGCTCGGCCGGTTTGGATGCGCCAATCAATCGCGTTTGGTAGGCAATTTGGTCTGCCCAATCATATGCCCGTGCTGCACTGCCGGAGAGCACGCGATGGCCCGCGGCCCATTGCGCGACATAGTCGTGGGCCCATGGTTCCCCGTCGGGTTGATACAGCCACCAGCCGTTCCGCCACAGAACTATGAGTGCAATTGCATTGATCACGGCGAGCAGGACCCAAGGCATTAGACCCCTTTTTCCACTCTCGTTCGAGCTCTTGTTCGCCATGTGCTATCCCTTATTCATCTGTAGCGAGCCGAAAGGTGTCCCAAAATCACAGGCTGCGGTCAAAGATCGGCGTGACTCCATGATCGCTTGCGGGCAATTTGCACTACTTCGAAAGGATAGTGCGCCTCCGATAGCTTGCGCATGGCGTGTTTCGTCAAGCCGAGTTAAGCTCACCGGATGACATCGGCATCCGAGAACTCGGAGACGCAGACGCCGCGAGAAGCGCTCGCTGGCAAAGCGCTGTTCCTGTTCCTCGTCCTGGGCATGCCGCTCGGCCTCGCCGGATCTTCGCGGACGTTCGATGATGGCGATGTCAGCTGGCACGTCGCCACCGGGGAGTGGATCCTGCGACATCATGCGGTCCCGGCGACCGATCCATTTTCCTTTACCGCCGTTGGCCATCCGTGGGTGGCGATGGAATGGCTGGCAGACGTCCTCTACGCGCTCGCCTTCAACCTTGCCGGATATGCGGGGCTTGCGACCGTAGTCGCCGCGGCGCTGATGGCGCTTCACGCGATCCTGTTCCTCCATCTGCAGCGCTACGCTGGGCCGCTTGCGCTGGTGGCGGTGTTCATCGGCCTAGATCTCGTGCTGGGGCCGTTCATCCTCGCCCGGCCGCATGTGCTGGTGTGGCCGATCGTCGCCGGGTGGACGGTGATGTTGCTGCGGGCGGCGGAGGACCAGCGGGCGCCGCCGTTGTGGGGGGCGCTGATCGTGCTCGCCTGGACTAACCTCCACGGCAGCTTTCCGCTGGCGATTCCGATCGGCGCCGCGATTGCTTTCGACGCCCTGAGGTCGGCCAAGTGGAAGACGCTGCCGCAGTGGACGGTGTTCGGGCTCGCCAGCCTGCTGGCAATGCTGCTGAACATGAACGGGGTCGAGGGCTTGCTCCATCCGTTGCGGGTGATCGGGATGGGGACCTTGCCGCTGATCCAGGAGTGGCAGGCGAGCAGTCCGTCGTGGACGCCGCAATTCTATGCCGTCCTGCTGCTCGGGTTGGGCGCGCTGTTGTGGACCGGCGTCCGCGTGCCGGTCGGGAGACTGCTGCTACTGCTGCTTTTGCTGGCCATGGCCTTCACCCAAATTCGCCACCAGGGCGCGTTCGTCATCGTCGCCGCGGCCATGGTCCCGCCGTTGTTCGGCGCCAAAGCTATCGCCCGGGGCGGGTTCGCAATTCTCGGCCTGGCCGCGATTCCATTTCTCGCGCTGCGGGCGGCGCTGCCGATCACGCCGGCCGAGAACGCGGCCAATCCTCGCCACCTGGTCGCGGCGGTGCCGCCCGAGCTGAGGTCGCAGCCCGTGCTCAACGGATATACGTTTGGGGGGCCGCTGATCCTGGCCGGGATCAAGCCCTACATCGACGGCCGGGCCGACATGTACGGGGATGCGTTCGTCACGGACTATAACCAGATGACCCAAGGCGACGCGGCGAGATTCAACCGCGCGGTCGAGCGATACGGCATCCGCTGGACGATGCTGCCGCCGGGCAACGACGCACTGATCGAAGCGCTCGACGCCTCGCCTCGTTGGCGGCGCATTTACGCCGACCGGATTGGTATCATTCACGTCCGCCGCGACCAGGCGCGCCCGCCGGCCGCCGGCCCATAGCAACCGCCCGCTCGCCCGCGGCGTTGACCGGCTGCAATGTACCGAACCGACCTCAATAATCGCGACAAAGGCGGGGCGATCACGGCGGTAGTCGCGATCCACGCCGGGCTTGCGTTCGCCTTCCTGCAGGTTTCGGGGACAATCGACCTCGCGGATCCGCAGCGGAAGCTCCAGGTGTTCGACGTCACCGAGATCAAACCGCCGCCGCCGCCTCCGGTCCAGAAGGACTCGTCGAAGCAAAAGCCGAAGGCGAAAGAGGGGGCCTCGTCGCCCAAGAACATCAAGAGCGAAGCGACGCCGGTGGTCGCACCCAAACCGAGAATTGTGTTGCCGGTCCCGCCCAGGATCGCCGTCACCGAAACCCCACGGCAGGGCGCTGCCCCGACCCAGGGAGCTTCGAATGTGCGCGGACCGGGAACCGGGGCGGGGGGCATTGGCACGGGCACTGGGAGCGGCGGCGCGGGAAGCGGTCCCGGCGGGGGCGGCGATGGCGGCTATGTTGAACCGCCGCGGCTGTTGACGCCGGTGTTACGGGGTCGGGATTTCCCGCGCGGGCTGCTCGACATGTGGCCGCGCGGCGCGCAGGTCTTCATGCGCTTCCGGATCGACGCGAGCGGTCGAATCATTCAGTGCTTCGTCGACCGCGGGACCGGCGTTCCGGCGATCGATTCGGAACTCTGCCGGCTGACCCAGCTGAGGTTCCGCTATCGGCCGGCGTTGAATAGATAAGGACAGGCGGTTGCGGGATGGGCCGGATATCGGCAGACGCCGCCCAACTGACCATCGTCACGATAACCAGGGGGAAGGGCGCCCGACCAATGATCGAAGCCGAATGGGGGGAATATGACAGCGCGGACGAGATGGCGGACGCGGTCGCCGGCGACGTCGGCTTCATCGTCGAA
>JBKJYX010000057.1:0-4181 GCA_046715575.1 Sphingomicrobium sp.
ATAAGCTGGGTCACGCCACTTTGGGCGGGAGCGGGAAGAGCGTCGTGAAACGCTTCGCCAGCGCGATGTCGCCCTCGACGCCGATCGAGTCAAGCGGAGCGCCGCCATAAACCACGGCGGCCAGCGCCGTCGGAGCGGCCGTAAACACCACGTCACATTCGTCGGCCAGGCCGCGCGCCACCGTGATCGCACCCTCATGAAGCCGGGCGACATAACCGCTTTCGCCGAATCGAAAACCGATCGTCGCGCGAATATCGCGGGCAGCCTCGCGGTCGATCATGGTGCGGAACGACAGCAGGATGGAGACCCCGCTGATCGGCAGCGTCGGATCGTGGCGCGGGCTGCGCGCCGCCCAGCGGCCCAGCGCCTGGACGATCGGCTCCGCTTCGAGGCCCCAGGCCGTCGCTTCATAGACTTGCACCGACGCCGGCGGCGGCAGGCGCAGCTTGCGCGCCAGGCCTCGGGCCTCAAGCTCATCCAGCCGCTGCGAGAGGACATTGGCGCTGATGCCGGGCAGATCGCCCCGGAGCTCGGAGAAACGGCGCGGCCCGAGCATCAATTCCCGCAGTACCAGCAACGCCCAGCGTTCGCCGATCAGGTCGAGCGCGTGGGCGGTGCCGCAGGCGTCGTCATAGCTGCGCTTTGCCTCGGTCTGGCGCTCTTCAGTTACTTTATCTAACTGCATAGTTGCAATTTAGGAGCTAGCCGTTCAAAAAGCAAGCCGAATCGAGTCGCACAGGAGGAAAAAGCGATGTCCCGGATGATTTTTGTAAACCTTCCCGTCACCGATCTTACCCGGTCGATCCGCTTTTACGAGGCGATCGGCGCGCGGCAGGAGCCCAAATTCTCCAACCAGGCCGCGGCCATGATGGTCATTTCCGACACCATTTCCGTCATGCTTCTGACGCACGAATTCTATAAGGGATTCACCGGGAAGAAGATCGCCGATGCCCACCAGACCAGCGAGGTCCTGTTGGCGCTGTCGGCGGACAGCCCTCATGCGGTCGACACGATGGTCGATGCGGCGGCTGCTGCGGGTGGCAAGGCCGACCCGGGCCCGAGGCAGGACATGGGCGGACTGATGTACGGCCGCAGCTTCGAGGATCCCGACGGCCACCATTGGGAGCCGATGTGGATGGATGACGCCGCTGCCGAGCAGGGCGCGTCAGCATTTGAATCCACGGAGGCCTGACCGATGCCGGTCGATCCCAACGCCGATATCGAAATCTCCGCCTTTGCCTGGGTGCCGCCGTTCGCAGAGGGGCTGGTCCGCGACCTTCGCCCGCGCTGGGCGTTGGAGGAGATCGGCCTGCCCTATCGCGTGCGATTGCTCGAGGGCGAGCGGCCACCCGAATATTATTGCGAGCAACCGTTCGGCCAGGTGCCCATCTATAGCGAGGGCCCGCTGACGATTTTCGAAACCGGCGCGATCGTCCAGCACATCGGCGAGAAGAGCGAGAAGCTGCTGCCGCGCGATGCCGTGGAGCGGATCCACGCGATCCAGTGGACTTACGCAGCGCTCAACAGCGTCGAGCCGGCGATCCAGAATCTGACCGCGATCGACCTGTTCTACAACGATGAGGAATGGGCCAGGCTGCGCCGGCCAGGCGCCGAGGAATTCGCCCGGCAGAGGCTCAAGCAAGTCGCCGACCGGCTCGGCGACAAGGAGTGGCTCGAGGATCATTTCACGATCGGCGACCTGATGATGGCATCCGTCCTGCGGATACCCCGTCACACCGATTTGGTGGCTGAACAGCCCAACCTCTGGGCCTATGTAGCGCGTGCGGAGCAGCGCCCGGCGTTCCAGCGCGCGCTCGCCGACCAGATCGCCGTGTTCAAGCAACACCAACCCGAAGGAGCAGCAGCATGACCTATTTCGAAGGATTCATCGTCCCCGTGCCGAAGGCCAACAAGGACGCCTATCGCCAGCATGCGTCCGAGGGGGCGCCGCTGTTCCAGGAGCTCGGCGTGACGCGCATGGTCGAAGCCTGGGGCGACGACGTCGCCGACGGCAAGGTCACCGACTTCCGCAAGGCGGTCAACGCGACGGACGATGAGGACGTCGTCTTCTCCTGGTTCGAATATCCCGACAAGGCGGCCCGCGACGCCGCCACCGACAAATTCATGAACGACCCGCGGATGAAGGAGATGGGCGCCAGTATGCCGTTCGACGGCAAGCGGATGATCATCGGCGGCTTCGACTCGATCGTCGAGGAAGGCGCGGCCGGCGGCGGCTACACCGACGGGTTCGTGGTCCCGGTCCCCGATGGCAAGCGCGACGCCTACCGCGAGCTCGCGACCAAGATGGCGGGCGTCTTCCGCCAGCACGGCGCGAACCGCGTGATCGAAGCGACCGCCGACGATGTGAAGCGCGGCGAGGTCACCGATTTCTATCGGGCGGTGAAGGCCGAAGAGGGGGAGACCGTGGTCTTCTCGTTCATCGAGTGGCCCGACAAGGCGACCCGCGACGACGCGTGGAAAATAATCATGGCCGACGAGAGCCTAAAGCCGGAAGGTGAGATGCCCTTCTCAGGCCAGCGCATGTTCTGGGGCGGTTTCGAACCGATCCTCGACACGGCCAAGCGCGAGCCAGCGCACGCCTGACCCGCAAAGTAGCGCTTTTTAAAAGGAATTTATCGTGACTGACACCACTTATGCTCCGGCCCAATCGGCCGTGAACGAGGATTTGAAGGCCTCCGCCCACGGCAATTTCATCTGGTACGAGCTGATCACGCCCGACCCCGACTGCGCCAAAGCCTTTTATGACGCGGTGATCGGCTGGAACATTGACGCCAAGCCACAAGGCGAAATGGATTATCGGATGATCGGCCGGCCCGACGGCGGCAATGCCGGCGGCGTTATGCGCCTGACCGACGAGATGCGCGGACACGGTGCGCGACCGACCTGGCTCGGTTATATCGCCGTCGATGACGTCGATGCGTCCGTGGCGTCGATCGAGAAGGCCGGCGGCAAGGCGCTGATGCCCGCGTTCGACATCCCGGACGTCGGCCGAATCGCCATGGTTACCGATCCGCAGGGCGTGCCGTTTTACGTCATGCGCGCCACCCCGCCGGCCGGGAAAGAGGATAAGGTCAGCGATGTCTTTTCGCCCGACCAGCCGGGCCGCGTGTCGTGGAACGAACTCACCACCCGCGACCCCAAGGCCGCGCTCGATTTCTACACCTCGAAGTTCGGCTGGACCAAGGGCGACGTCATGCCGATGGGTGACATGGGCGATTACCAGTTCATCACCCACCATAATGTGCCGTTGGGGGCGTTGATGACCACGGCGCCCGAGAACCAGCCGCGCTGGCGCTATTACTTCCGCGTCGCCAACGTCGATGCGGCGAAACAGTCAGTTGAAGCCGGCGGCGGCACCGTGATCCACGGCCCGCAGGACGTGCCCGGCGGGGACCGAATCCTGATCGGTACCGATCCCCAGGGCGCAGAATTCGCTGTCGTCGGCAAATAGTCCAACAAGAATTAGGAAAGAGACGATGACCACCAAGCTTCAACCCTGCCTGTGGTTCGACAAGGGCGAGGCCCGCAAGGCGGCCGAATTCTACGCCTCGGTGTTTCCCGACAGCCGGGTCGGCCCGGCGCAGGAAGCCGCGACCGACTATCCGAGCGGTCAGCAGGGCGATGAGCTGACGGTCGAGTTCACTGTCCTTGGCCAGCCCATCCTCGGTCTGAACGGAGGACCGAATTTCAAGCCCAACGAAGCCGTCAGCTTCCAGGTTTTCACCGACGACCAGGCTCAGACTGACCGCTACTGGAATGCGATCACCCAGAATGGCGGCGCTGAAAGCGAATGTGGCTGGTGCAAGGATAAGTGGGGCTTCTCCTGGCAGATCGTGCCCCTTGCCCTGATGGCCGCGATGAACAACCCGGACAAGGCCGCCGCCAAGCGGGGGATGCAGGCGATGATGACGATGCGGAAGATCGATATCGCCACGATCGAGGCCGCGGTCGCGGGTGAGGACGTCAATGCGTAAGCTTACCGCCGCGGTTATGATCTCGGTCGACGGGGTCATGCAGGCACCGGGCGGACCTGAAGAGGACCCCACCGCCGAGTTCGATCTCGGCGGATGGGTTTTTCCCTGCTGGGACGACAGCGGTGACGCGCAATTCGAAAAGTTTCTCGTCAAGCCCGATTACGACCTGCTGCTCGGCAAGCGGAC
>JBKJYX010000058.1:0-3028 GCA_046715575.1 Sphingomicrobium sp.
GGTGGAGATTGAGTGCCTTGCGGTTGAAGTCGCCGGACGGCTTGCGGATCTCGAGGAACTCCTCGATCTCGGGGTGCGAGACGTCGAGGTAGACCGCCGCCGAGCCGCGCCTTAGCGAGCCCTGCGAAATCGCCAGCGTCAGGCTGTCCATCACGCGGACGAACGGGATGATGCCGCTGGTCTTGCCGTTGAGGCCGACCGGCTCGCCGATGCCGCGCACCGCGCCCCAATAGGTGCCGATGCCGCCGCCCTTGGAGGCCAGCCAGACGTTCTCGTTCCAGGTGTTGACGATGCCGTCGAGGCTGTCGGAGACGCTGTTCAAATAACAGCTGATCGGCAGCCCGCGGCCGGTGCCGCCGTTGGACAGCACCGGGGTCGCCGGCATGAACCACAGCTTGGAGATATAGTCGTAGACGCGCTGGGCGTGGGCGGTGTCGTCGGCATAGGCCGAGGCCACCCGGGCGAACAGGTCCTGGTTGGTTTCGCCGGGCAGCAGATAGCGGTCGCGAAGCGTGTCCTTGCCGAACTCGGTCAGGAGCGCATCGCGCGATTCATCGGTGGTGACCGCGTGGGCCCGAAGGTCGACGGTCTTGCTGGATCGGCCCTTTTTGGCGGGAGTTGCGGCCGTGCCGACATCGTCGCCGCTGACTTCGCTGTGGCTTGAAAAATCCATCGCTTTTCCTCGTCCGCTACCCGGCCTGGTCACCAATTCGGCGGCCGTATGTTCACCCATTGTTCGACTCGCTGCCATGTCTGGCACACTAGCCGTTTTCAGCGAGGTGCGGGGTCTTTTCTGCCTTCCGTCCCCGATTTCCACAGGGACGCGGCAAGCTCGCACATGACCGTCACCGGAATATAGCTATTCCAGCGTCGAACACTAGGTGTTGGGCGAATACCCCCTCCGCGCTACCACCCATTGTGCCTTAACTGGCGAAAGACGCAAGCCGGTAAATGCAGATTAACGCATTTTTCCTGTGGATTGGCCAAGCTGCAACCACGGATTGCGCCGGGCCGTCTCGACCTGTGTTAAACTTTGAGTTAATAGGGCTTTCTGGCCTTGCCTGTGGCCAAAGGGGGAAAGACGATGAAAGCCTATCTGTTGACCGCCACGGCTCTGGCCGCCCTCGCGATCGCCACTCCGGCCGCCGCGCGCGACCGCTCGGCCTATGTCGGCCTCGAGGTCGGCGCCCTGTTCGTCACCGACACCGACGCCGACGGCAGTTTCTTCACTGAGGGCGTCAGCGATTTCACAGTCGACCACAAAATGGGCGTCGATGGCGATTTGATCGCCGGCTATGATTTCGGGATGTTCCGCGCCGAGGCCGAGCTCGGCTACAAGCGCAGCGAGCATGACGAATATGGATTTGGACAGGGTCCAAACGATGCCGACGGCCGCAGCAGCGTCTATTCGCTGATGGCCAACGCCATGGTCGACCTCGGCCAGGATGAAGGCTTCCAGTTCTACGCCGGAGCCGGCGCCGGCTATGCGCAGGTCATTCATGTGTTCGAGGACAACAACAACGGCTTCAAGATCAAGGATCGCGGGTTCGCCTGGCAATTGATCGCCGGCGTGCGCAAATCCGTCTCGCAATATTTCGATATCGGCTTGAAGTATCGTTACTTCGACGCCGGTCGTCAGGACGACGACGACGGATCATTCGATAGCCGCAGCGAGTACAAATCGCACTCGGTGCTGTTCAGCCTGATCCACAACTTCAACTCGCCGCTGCCGCCGCCGCCACCGCCGGTGATGGTCGAGCCACCGCCGCCACCGCCGCCTCCGGCGACACAGACCTGCCCGGACGGCTCGGTGATCCTGGCGACGGATGCCTGTCCGCTGCCGCCGCCGCCGCCGCCACCGCCGCCGCCTGAGCCCGAGCGCGGTTAAGCGAGAGCGTACCGAACCAGGCCGCCCCGCCGACCAGCGGGGCGGCTTTTTCGTGCCAGCATGACGAGCAGCGCGATCCAATAGTTGTTGTTGCCAATAAACAGCAACGGCGTGTCGACCTTCATTAAACTTTGAGTTAATAGGCGATTCTGGCCTTGTCTGCGGCCAATGGGGGAAAGAGATGAAAACACAATTATTGGCCGCCACGGCCTTGGCCGCCATGGCCATCGCCACTCCGGCCGCCGCGCGCGACCGCTCGGCCTATGTCGGCCTCGAGGTTGGCGCCCTGTTCGTCACCGACACCGACATCGACGTTGAAGATGTTGAGTTCCAGGAGGACTTCAGCATCGACCACAAGATGGGCGTCGATGGCGATTTGATTGCCGGCTACGATTTCGGGATGTTCCGCGCTGAGGCCGAGCTTGGTTACAAGCGCAGCGAGCATGACGAATATGAAGTCGATCAGGAAACGTTCGACGCCGACGGCCGCAGCAGCGTCTATTCGCTGATGCTCAACGCGATGGTCGACCTCGGCCAGGACGAAGGCTTCCAGTTCTACGCGGGGGCCGGCATCGGCTACGCGCAGGTCATCCTCGTCGTCGATGACGATGGCGACGGCTTCAAGATCAAGGACCGCGGGTTCGCCTGGCAATTGATCGCCGGCGTACGCAAATCCGTCTCGCAATATTTCGACGTCGGCTTGAAGTATCGCTATTTCGACGCCGGCAACGTCGATGACGACTTCGAGGGCCTCGTCGACTTCAACAGCGAGTACAAATCGCACTCGGTGCTGTTCAGCCTGATCCACAACTTCAACTCGCCGCTGCCGCCGCCGCCACCGCCGGTGGTGGTCGAGCCGCCGCCGCCACCACCGCCTCCGGCGACACAGACCTGTCCGGACGGCTCGGTGATCCTGGCGACGGACGCCTGTCCGCTGCCGCCGCCGCCGCCGCCGCCGCCGCCGCCCGAGCCCGAGCGGGGGTAAGGACGAGCGTCTCTGACTTACACGGGCCCATCCGCTGTTCGAGCGGGTGGGCCTTTTTCAAGGGCCCGCGCAGATGCCGCTCTCATTTGGGATTTCGTTCGCCCTGGCCGCCTTGTTGAGTGCGGGACCGGCCTCTGCGGTCGAGCCGCCAAAAG
>JBKJYX010000059.1:0-2584 GCA_046715575.1 Sphingomicrobium sp.
CCGTCGACCTCAACGAGAAGGCGCGCCAGGGCAAGGTCGACCCGCTGATCGGCCGCATGCCTGAGGTCGACCGCACCGTGCAGATCCTGTGCCGCCGCTCAAAGAACAACCCGCTCTACGTCGGCGATCCCGGCGTCGGCAAAACCGCGATCGCCGAAGGCCTGGCGCGCAAGATCATCGAGGGCGATGTGCCCGAGGTGCTGCTGCCGGCCGTCATCTATGCGCTCGACATGGGTGCGCTGCTCGCCGGCACGCGCTACCGCGGCGATTTCGAGGAGCGCCTGAAATCCGTCGTCGGCGAGCTCGAGAAGCTCGAGCACGCGATCCTGTTCATCGACGAGATCCACACCGTGATCGGCGCCGGCGCGACCAGCGGCGGGGCGATGGACGCCTCAAACCTGCTCAAACCCGCGCTCTCATCGGGTGCGATCCGCTGCATCGGCTCGACCACCTACAAAGAATTCCGCAACCATTTCGAGAAGGACCGCGCGTTGCTGCGCCGGTTCCAGAAAATCGACGTCAACGAGCCGACCATCGAGGACACGATCAAGATCATCGCCGGCCTGCGCTCCTCGTTCGAGGGGCACCACAACGTCCGCTACACGGCCGACGCGATCAAAAGCGCCGTCGAACTTTCCGCCCGCTACATCCATGACCGCAAGCTGCCGGACAAGGCCATCGACGTGATCGACGAGGTCGGCGCGATGCAGATGCTGGTGCCGCCGTCGCGCCGCAAGAAAATCATCACGACCAAGGAAATCGAGGCGGTGGTGGCGACCATCGCGCGCATTCCGCCAAAGTCGGTGTCGGCCGACGACAAGCATGTGCTCGAGCATCTGGAAACCGACCTCAAGCGCGTCGTTTTTGGCCAGGATTTGGCGATCGAGAAACTGGCCTCGGCGATCAAGCTGTCGCGCGCCGGCCTGCGCGAGCCCGACAAGCCGATCGGCAACTATCTGTTCTCGGGGCCCACCGGCGTCGGCAAGACCGAGGTCGCGCGGCAATTGGCGTCGATCCTCGGCATTCCGCTGCAGCGCTTCGACATGTCCGAATATATGGAGCGCCATTCGGTCAGCCGGCTGATCGGCGCGCCTCCGGGCTATGTCGGTTTCGACCAGGGCGGTCTCCTGACCGACGCCGTCGACCAGCATCCGCACAGCGTGCTCCTGCTCGACGAGATCGAGAAAGCCCACTCCGACCTGTTCAACATTCTCCTGCAGGTCATGGACCACGGCAAATTGACCGACCATCACGGCAAAACGGTCGACTTCCGCAACACCATCCTGGTCATGACCACCAACGCCGGCGCGTCCGACATGGCGCGGGAATCGATCGGCTTCGGGGCGATGGACCGCGAGGATGCACAGGAGGACGCGGTCAAGAAGATGTTCACGCCTGAGTTCCGCAACCGCCTCGATGCGATCGTGCCCTTCTCGTATTTGCCCCCGGCGGTGGTCGCCCGCGTCGTCGACAAGTTCATCCTCCAGCTCGAGCTGCAGCTGGCCGACCGCAACGTCCACATCGACCTCGACGACGAGGCGCGCGCCTGGCTCACCGAACGCGGCTACGACAAGCTCTACGGCGCCCGCCCGATGGCGCGGCTGGTGCAGGAGAAGATCAAGCAGCCGCTGGCCGAGGAATTGCTGTTCGGCAAGCTGGTCAATGGCGGCGAGGTCAAGGTCCGCATCAAGGACAATGCGCCCGCGTTCGAGATCACTCCGGCCCCGCCCAAAGTCAGCCGGGCAAAGGCCAGGGCCGCGACCAAGGCCAAAGCCAAGGACGGCAAAGCCAAGGCCTGACCTTCAGCAGGAGCTTGCGCGGCCCATGGGGCTTGCGCGACACGCCGCTTTCCGCCTTTCTCCCCGCTCAAACCGGGAGGATTTCATGAAGTCTTGGCGATTCGCGTTGGCCGCGCTGGCCCTGGGATGTTCGACGGCCGCGCTGACGGCACCGGCCGAGGGGCCCAATTCGACCTTCACCGGCCGCGACCTATTCGACCTTTCGGCGGCCAGCGATCCGCAGATCAGCCCCGACGGGCGGACCGTCGCCTATGTCCGCCGCTCGGCCGACATCATGACCGACAAGGCACGCTCGTCGATCTGGCTGATCGACCTCGCGACCGGCGAGCAGCGCCCGCTCGCCGCTGGGACAGGCGATCATTCCAGCCCACGCTGGTCGCCCGACGGGCGGCGCCTCGCTTATGCTTCCAGCGCCGAGGGCGGCCCGCCGCAGCTTTTCGTGCGCTGGATGGACCGCGGCGAAACCGTTCGCGTCACCGGCCTTCCCGACAGCCCGCAGGCGCTGACCTGGTCCCGCGACGGCCGCCGCATCGCTTATTTGATGAACGTGCCCGACGAAGGCCTGAAGCTCGGCTCGGCGCCGCCCAAGCCGGAGGGGGCCACCTGGGCCAAGCCGCTCGAGATCATCGACAAGGTCACCTACCGGGCCGACGGCGCCGGCTATCTGAAGCCCGGCTTCGACAAGATTTTCATGGTCGATGCCGACGGCGGCGCGCCGCGTCAGCTGACCTTCGGCGCTTTTCATGACGGCACTCCCGAATGGACCGCGGACGGACGCGCGATTC
>JBKJYX010000060.1:0-4042 GCA_046715575.1 Sphingomicrobium sp.
AGGATCTTGGCGGCGGTGACATCGTCCCATTCCCCCTTGAACCGCGCGCGGCGCATCTGGGTGAGGAACAGGTTGCGCAGGATGATGAAGGTCCAGGCGCGCATGTTGGTCCCGGCCTGGAAGCGCTTGCGCGCTGCCCATGCCTTGAGCAGCGTCTCCTGGACCAGATCGTCGGCAAGATCGCGGCTGCCCGACAGCGACCGGCCGAACGCGCGCAGATGGGGGATCACCGCCGCCAGCTCGTCCTTGAAATCGGGATCGGATAGCGGAACGGGTTCGAACGGAACGTCCGATTCCACTGCATCCTGAGGTTCGTCGACCACTAAATCCCCGCCCGTTGGAAGCGCGCCGCGGCGCTGCTGTCGTCAGACCCTAACATTATCCGACATTGCCGCAGAATGTATGGCTCATCCGGCGATGAACAAGATGATCGCGAAGATAATGATCACCAGGCCGGTGCCGATGACCAGCACGTAGCGCGTCATGTGCGGCGTTGAGCCGGCGCGCGCTTCGGTCGTGGTCACATGCTCTTGCTGCTCGGCCATTATGCTCTCGTCACGAATGGATCTTTCGCGGGCAACGCGTCCCGCAGGCCCATGTTCCGTCTGCCCGAGCGCTAGCTGGCCGGAACCGTCGCCGCGTCGAAGAACAGGGCCTGGGCGATCGCCGCCTTCACCGTCGAGCGCTGGAACGGCTTGGTGATAAGGAACGTCGGCTCGGGGCGAGTGCCGGTCAACAGCCTCTCGGGAAACGCGGTGATGAAGATCACCGGCACCGAGAATTCGGCAAGGATATCCTTCACCGCATCGATGCCGCTCGAATCGTCAGCCAGCTGGATGTCGGCGAGCACCAGGCCCGGCGGATTCGACCGCGCCTGCGCCACCGCTTCGTCGCGGGTGACGGCGACGCCGGTGACATTGTGCCCCAGGTCGCGGACAATGGTTTCGATGTCCATCGCGATGATCGGTTCGTCCTCGATGATCAGCACGTCGGCAAGGGTCTGCCGCTCGATCTCGCTCAACGCCTCGGCGACCAGCGAATCGACGTCCTTAGGAGTGGCGCCGATCAGATAAGCGGTGTCTTCTGGCGAAAAGCCCTCGAGCGATGTCAGCAGCAGCGCCTGGCGCGACAAAGGCGTGATCCTCGACAGGCGCGCATGGGCGATACCCTCGCTTCCGGAGAAGCTGCGCGACGGCTCTTCGCCTTCCTCGATATTGGCGGTCGACCAGATCGCATGGAAAGTGCGGTAGAGGCCGAGCCGGGGATCGACGTCGCGTGGAAATTCGTCGGGTTCGGCGACGATCGCCTCGAGCGTGGCGCGGACGAAAGCATCGCCGTGAGCCTGGCTTCCGGTTAGCGCCCGCGCGTAGCGGCGAAGGAAGGGCAGATGCGGAGCAAGTTCCTGGCCAAGCGACATAAGGGATGGCTCTCCATGATCTTCAACAGGGTTGGCGGCTCTTTGAGCGCCCGCCACTATTGTTGCAACCCAACCAAGGATAATCCGTGGCCGCTTTGCACCGGTCCGCCAAGAAGTGAACCGCCTCTGGAACAAAGCACCGGCGATTTGGTTTCCATGGCGGCTCGGCATACTCATCGGCATCGCAGATTGCCGCTGGGAAAGTTTGAAGCCGGGGCATTTCGCTGCGCCGTTCGACCAACCGGTTCGGGCCCGTTGCGCGTAAAGTCCGAGATTGTATGAGCGCGCTTGTACCCGCGCGAGGGGGGACGAGAGGTTGAGTGGCAGGCAGGGCGAGTCGGACGGCATCGGAAAAAGCAAGGCCTCCAGGGCCAGGAGCGCTAAGGATGGGTCGCGGGACACTTCCGGCCCGCGGGACAAGGGCGCGCGGGACAAGGGCGCGCGCAAGCACCGTGCGGCTGATCTCGGCCGGGCGCTGCGCTCGGTCTATGACGATACGCTCCGCGAGTCGGTGCCCGACGATTTTCTCGACTTGCTCGGCAAGCTCAACTGATTCCGGCTTAGCCGACGCCCGCATGCGGCGCGCCGTATGACCAGCGCCGCGCAGCGCTTCGCGGCATTGCCGACGGCGGCGAAATTGCTCCTGATCCTGAGCGCAGCGCTGCTTCCGATCGGCGTTGCGCTGGTGTGGGTCGCGGATTCCGGCATCCAGCGGGCCGACGCTGCATCTCGCGAGCTGACCGAGGACCAGGCGCGGGCCGCGGTGCGGGCGATGGAAAGCCTGATCGCGCGCAACGCGCTGGCGCTGCGCATCGCCGCCAATGGGGCACTTACAGCCGGGCCCGACGGCGCCTGCGACCGGGCCCAGCGCTCGCTCGCCGTCGCTCCCGCCGTCGCCCAGCGGTTCGCGCTCAACGGCCCTGACGACACGCCGCTGTGCGCGGTCGGAGAAGTCCCCGCTCCCGCGACTTTGCCGCTGGTCGCCCCGGGCGCGATCCGGCTGCGCGTGGCGCCGACCGATGACGCGCTGATCCTGCGGGTGGGCGTGATCGGCGGAATGGCCACGGCCACCATCCCCGCCGCGGAACTGCGCAGCGCCGCGCTCGATCGCAACGGCGGCATCGAATCGCTGATGATCCGCGATCGTGAGCGCGACCTGCGGCTGCTCGAAGGCGTGATGGCCAATGTCCGCGGCCATTCCTACAGCGAGTGGCCGCTGGGCAATGGCGAGCTGGTGGCGCGCGTCGGCGCCAGGGTGCCGCTGATCACCACCGCCGAACGGCTGATGCTGCTGCTACCGCTGCTGATGTGGGTGATGGCGGCGCTGATCAGCTGGCTACTCGTCACCCGCCTGCTGATCCGCCCGCTGCGCCGGCTCGAGCGCGCCGTCACGCGTCTCCAGCCGGGCGAGAGCGCCCTGCTTCCGGACAAACTCGGCCCGGCGACCGAGATCCAGGAGCTGCGCGACGCCTTCGCCCGCGGGCTGGAGCGGATCGAACAGTCGGAGCGGGAGATGGCCGAGGCGCTCGATGGCCAGCGGCGGCTGGTGCGCGAGGTCCACCACCGGGTGAAGAATAATTTGCAGGTCGTCGCGTCCTTGCTCAACATCCACGGCCGCACCGCCGAGACGCCCGAAGCGCGAGCCGCCTATGAAGCGATCGGCCGCCGCGTCGGGGCGCTGTCGATCGTCCACCGCAACCATTTCGCCGAGATGGAGGAAAATCGCGGAATCGCGCTCCGCCCGTTGCTGTCGGAGCTCGGCGCGGAGCTTCGCGGCGGCGCGCCCGATGCCGCCCGCGGCCTGGTCATCGATCTCGACCTCGAGACCATCCACACAACCCAGGACGTGGCGGTTTCGGTCGCCTTCCTGGTCACCGAGATCATCGAATATGCAATGCTCCACCGTCCCGACGAGCCAGTCGAGGTCTCGCTTCGCCGGACCAGCGAGCTGACCGCGCGCCTCGATCTGAGCAGCCCGGTGCTGGTCCCGGACGACGCCGAAGGGCCCGACAAGAAGCAGTTCGAGCGCGTGATCGGCGGCCTCGCCAAGCAGTTGCGTTCAACGCTGGAGCGGAAGTTGGGCCGTTACAGCGTGGATTTACCCGTTTTCCCAGAGCCTTAAGCAAATCCGCAATTTGTTTCGGCAGGGCTGAAAAAAAGTTCCGAAACCTCGGAACCGTCCCGGAAGACGATACGTTTAAGTGTTCGGATAGTGACCTTTTGCCCCCCCGCTCTCGCTATCCACTTAAATGGGCCCGGAACCGCCAACCCTCCCCCCCCCCGGTGGCGCTTCCGGGCCCGCACTTGTCTGGGGCCCTTCCACATCACCGCTTTCCACATCACCGCCACCCACATCGCTGGTTGAAGCCGCGGCCGCCGTCGTTCCTTTGCGGGCGGCCCGCCAATGGGTCAGCCGGATCGCCAGGATCGCGAATTCATAGAGCGCGTACAGCGGCACCAGCAGCAGCAGCATCGACACCACGTCCGGCGGCGTCAGCACCGCCGACACGCCCGCCGCGCCGACCACCGCTTAGCGCCGCGATCGGGCGAGCTGCTCGCTTGTGACGATCCCCGCCCGTTCGAGGACCATCAGCAAGACCTGAAGCAGGAACGCGACCCCGAAAC
>JBKJYX010000061.1:0-4473 GCA_046715575.1 Sphingomicrobium sp.
CGCGATTGCCGCCAGAGTCGCGCCGGATGAAATGCCGACCAGCACGCCTTCCTCGCGCGCGGCACGGCGGGCCATTTCCTTGGCGTCGGCGGGGTCGACCTGGATGACTCCGTCGAGCAGGCTCACATTCATGATCGCCGGGATAAAGCCAGCCCCGATCCCCTGGATCGGGTGAGGGCCGGGAGCGCCGCCGGAGAGGACCGGCGAGAGGGTCGGCTCGACCGCAAACACCTTGAGGCCGGGCCACTCCTTCTTAAGCACTTCGGCACAAGCGGTGATGTGGCCGCCGGTGCCGACGCCGGTGATCAGCGCGTCCAGCGGCGCGTCGCGAAAATCGCCAAGGATTTCCTGCGCCGTGGTTCGCCGATGGACTTCCAGATTGGCCGGGTTCTCGAATTGCTGGGGCATCCACGAGCCGTCGGTTTGAGCGACGATCTCGGTGGCGCGCTCGATCGCGCCCTTCATGCCCTTTTCGCGCGGCGTGAGGTCGAAGGTCGCGCCATATGCAAGCATGAGCCGGCGGCGCTCGATACTCATGCTGTCGGGCATCACCAGGATGATCTTGTAGCCCTTGACCGCCGCGACCATGGCGAGGCCGATGCCGGTGTTGCCAGACGTCGGCTCGACGATGGTGCCGCCGGTCTTCAATTTGCCCGACGCTTCCGCATCCTCGATCATCGACAGCGCGATGCGGTCCTTGATCGAAGCGCCGGGGTTGGCCCGCTCCGACTTGATCCAAACTTCGGCCTTGTCCCCGAACAAGCGGTTGACGCGGATGTGCGGAGTGTTGCCGATGGTATCGAGGATCGAGGCGGCTTTCATCGCGAGCTCTCCTTGGGCTTGGTGGCGGGTACATCGGGTGGGTCGAAGCTTCTTGCAAGTCGAAGTTCGGGGAATTTCCACGCCCAGACGAAAACCACCAGAATTGCTCCCACGCCGCCGGCGATCACCGCCGCGACCGGGCCAATAATGGCGCCGAGGAAACCGGATTCGGCTTCACCCAGCTCGTTCGACGCGGAGATGAACAACGAGGAGACAGCGCCGACCCGGCCGCGCATGGCGTCGGGCGTGTAGAGCTGGATCAGCGACTGGCGGACGTAGACCGAGAACATGTCGGCCGCGCCCAGCAGCGCCAGGCAGGCGAGCGACAGCGGCATCGATCGCGACACGCCGAACGCGATTGTGGCACCGCCGAAGACGCCGACGGCAACCAGCATCTTGACGCCGACATGGGTTTTCAAGGGTCTCACCGCAAAGAATGCGGCGGTCAGCGTCGCACCGATGGCCGGCGCAGCGCGCAAATGCCCGAGACCCTCTGGTCCGGCGTGCAATACGTCGCGCGCGAACACCGGTAGCATCGCGGTCGCACCGCCCAGAAGCACGGCAAAAAGGTCGAGGCTGATCGCTCCGAGCACCAGGCGGTTGCGGCGCACGTAACGCAGGCCCTCGACCATCTGCGCCCAGGGATTTCGGGTCGCCATGGTGTCGGCGCGCGCGACCGGGCCGATGGCCAACAGCCCGATCAGGGCGACGCCAAACAGCAGCGCGCTCGCCGCGTAGGGGGCGACCGGCGCCCAGGCGTAAAGATAGCCGCCGAGCGCGGGGCCGGCGATCGCGCCGCTTTGCCAGGCGATCGAGGACAGAGCGATGGCGTTCGGCAGGATCTTGCGCGGAACCAAATTGGGCGCGAGCGCGCCCAAAGCCGGACCGGCAAAGGCACGGGCCACGCCCAATAGCGCGGCGACGGTGTAAAGCGCTGCGAACGTGGTGGTGCCCCGCCAAGCGAACCAGGCCAGCGCCATCGCACAAGCCAGCTCGAGCGCCAGGGCGGCGATTGCGATCCAGCGTCGGTCGACGCGATCGGCGGTCCAGCCGGCGACCAAGGTCAGGGCGAACAACGGCGCGAACTGGACCAGGCCAATCAGCCCGAGCCGCAGGGCCGCCTCCTTGAGGCCCATCGTCTCGCGGGCAAGGTCATAGACTTGCCAGCCAATGACGATAATCATCGCCATCTGGGCGATCGTCGACGTAAGGCGGGCAAGCCAGAAGGCTCTGAACGCCGGAATCCGGAACGGTTCGGGGACGAAGCTCACAGCGGCGCCCTAAAGGCGCGCCGCCTGAGCGGCAACATGCGTGGCGACGCGCGTCGGAGGAGAAAAGGCATGAAGTCTCGATACGTGCTGCTGGCGGCCGTCGCCGCTGTGACGCTCGCGGGGTGCCGCCTGAGCGACCAGCAACAGAATCAAGCAGCGGAGCAGCCGACCGCCCCGGCTTCGACCGAGTGGGCGAAGTTCATGAACGACTATATCGAGCAGACATTCCGCGCGAACCCGCCATTCGCGGTGACCGCCGGGCGCCATGAATATGACGGGCAGCTGCCCGACTGGACCGAGGCAGGCTTCAAGAATGAAGTGGCGCGCCTGAAAAACGCAATCGCCGCCGCGGAAAAGTTTGATCCCGCGAAGCTCACCGAGAACGAGCGCTTCGAGCGCGCCTATCTGATTGCCCAGGCCAAGGGCTCACTGTTTTTCATCGATGCCGCCGACCAGGCGCACAAGAACCCGGCTTATTACAACGGCAGCCTCGATCCCTCGACCTATGTCGTCGTGCCCTACGCCGCTCCCGAAGTGCGGTTGAAGGCATACACCCGCTATCTGGAAGCGATCCCGACGGCGGTCCAGCGCATCCGCGATAATTTGCGGACGCCGCTTCCGGTGTCGTTCGTGGACTATGGCAAGAGCGCGTTCGGCGGCTACGCCGATTATTATCCCGGTGACGGCATCAAGGCGTTCGCGGGCGTCGGCACCGCGCAGGAGCAAACGGCGCTCAAGACCGCTTCGACCAACGCCGCGGCGGCGATGCGCTCGCTCGCCACCTGGTTGGAGGAGCAGCGCCCCAAGGCGAACAACGACTTCGTGCTGGGCGCGGCGAAGTTCCAGCAGATGCTGTACGACACGGAGATGGTCGATACGCCGATCGCCGAACTCGAGCGGATCGGCCACGCCGACCTCGAGTCCAATCTCAAGCTGCTCACCGAAGCCTGCGGCCGCTGGGCCGCCGGCATGACGATCATGCAGTGCATGGAGAAGATGAATGCCAACAAGCCCGCAGGAGGCCCCGTCGCGGCCGCCCGGGCGCAACTGACGGGCCTCAAGCAGTTCCTGATCGACAAGGATCTGGTGACGATCCCTGGGACGGAAGAGGCGAAGGTCGAGGAAGCGCCGCCCTATAACCGGCAGAATTTCGCCTACATCAACATCCCGGGGCCATTCGAAAAGAACCTGCCGTCGGTCTATTACATCGCCCCGCCCGACCCGTCGTGGCCCAAGGCGGTGCAGGACGGCTTTGTCCCTGGCCAGGCCGACCTATTGTTCACCTCGGTACATGAGGTGTGGCCCGGCCACTTCCTCAATTTCCTCCACTCCAACCGCTCGCCCTTCACCTTCGGCAAGGTGTTTGTCGGTTACGCGTTCGCGGAGGGCTGGGCCCATTATAGCGAAGAGATGATGCGCGTCGCGGGCGTCGGTGAAGGAACCGACGAGAACATGGTCGGGCAGCTGTCGAACGCGCTCTTACGCAACTGCCGCTTCCTGTCGGCGATCGGCATGCACACCGGCCGGATGACGCAGGAGCAGAGCTATCAATTGTTCCGCGAGAAATGCTTCCAGGACGAGGGCAATGCGCGCCAGCAGGCAGCTCGGGGAACTTACGACCCGGCCTATCTCAATTACACGATGGGCAAGCTGATGATCCGCAAGCTGCGCGACGATTGGACCGCCAGCCGCGGCGGCCGGACCGCGTGGAAAGCCTTCCACGACAAGTTCCTGAGTTACGGTGGCCCGCCGATCCCGCTGGTCCGCCAGCAGATGATGGGCGGCGAGGCCAAAGCCGTCTTCTAGGACGGTCTTTTAGGCGGTCAGGAAGTCCAAAAGGTCGCCGATCATGCGGTCTTTGTGGCTGGCGAACAGGCCGTGGGCAGCGTCGTCATATTCGATCAGCTGCGCGCCCGGGACCGCCTTGGCGACCTCGCGGGCGGTGAGAGCGATCGGGACGGTGCGGTCCTCGACGCCGTGAATGATCAGAGTCGGCATGGTGAAGGCGGCGAGATCCGGCCGGAAATCGGTTTCCGAAAAGGCGCGGAGGCAGGCGACGGTCGGCCACAGGCCGGCATTCATCGCCTGGCGCCAGGCGTCGTCGAGCACGGCGTCGCTGACCGACTTGGCGAGGAAGCTGGCGCCAAAGAAATCCTTGAAGAAGCCGCCGAAGAAATCGGCGCGGTCGGCGCGGATGCCGGCGATCATGCCGTCGAACATTTCTTTCGGCGCATCGTCGGGATGGTCGGCCGCCTTGAGGAGGTAGGGCACGACCGAGCCGATCAGAATGGCGTGGCTGACCGGAAGCGCCTTGTGGCGGGAGAGGAACCGCGCGACCTCGCCGCCCCCCATCGAGAAACCGGTGAGAACGATCGGCTGG
>JBKJYX010000062.1:0-8996 GCA_046715575.1 Sphingomicrobium sp.
ACCTGGACCTCGTCAAAGTTGACCTGCCGGGTCGGCTGCGAATGCCAGCCGAGCTTCTTCTCGTTGGCGCCGAAGCTGACGCCCTTCATGTCCTTTTCGATCACCAGGGCGCTGATGCCCTTGGGCCCCTCCTCGCCGGTGCGGACCATGGTCAAGTAAATCTCGTTCTCGCCGCCGCCGGAGATGAACGCCTTGGAGCCGGAAACGACGTAATGGTCGCCGTCGAGAACCGCCTTGGCCTTCAAGGCTGCGGCGTCGGAGCCCGATGACGGCTCGGTCAGGCAATAGCTGCTGATCCGCTCCATGGTGATCATCGACGGCAGGTATTTCGCCTTGACCTCGGCCGAGCCGTAGCGATCGATCATCCAGCTCGCCATGTTGTGGATCGAGATGAACGCGCTGGTCGACGGGCAGCCGTAGGCCATCGCCTCCATGATCAGCGCCGCCTCGAGCCGGCCAAGGCCGATGCCGCCCGATTCCTCGCTGACGTAAATGGCGCCAAAGCCGAGCTCGGCCGCTGAACGGATCGTCACGCGCGGGAATTTGTGCATCTCGTCCCACTCGGCGGCGAACGGCGTGATCGCGTCGGCGGTGAACTTGACCGCCATGTCCTGGATCTGGCGCTGGTCGTCGGTGAGGTCGAACTGGTGCATAAGCGAGCGCGCTCTAGCCCGCGACTTGCGCCTCGACCAGCCCCGTGCACTCTTTCAATAGGCGTTCGCCGGCCCGCCCAGGTTCGACGCATCGTCGCCGCCATTGGCGAGCTCTTCAGTGGGTGTCGCGACGCTTTCGTCCGGCGGAAGCGCTTCGATATCCGTCGTTGCCGAAGCGGCGTTATCCAAGGCGACATTCTGTTCAGGAGACGACTGGCGACAGGCGGTGGATGCCGCCGCGAGTATGGTCAGCGCCAGCAGCGTTTTATTTGCAGCGCGCATAAGTGAAGCTCGCCATTGGCCTGCTCTCCGTCCGCACCAGCTTATCCTTCTTGATCTGCAGCGTCTCGAACTTGGTCCAGCTTTGCCCTTCGCCGGTGAAGTCGAAGTCGGCGCCGATCGAATCGTTGGAGGTGCGGACATTGCGGGCCGGCACCGCGCGCGATTCATAGAAACTAAGCCCGTCGCGGCTTACCACGAGAAGGCCCTTGGTGTCGCCTCTGGTCGACGTGCAATCGGCAGGGGTCATGCCCCACCGTCCATGCAGTGCCGACGGAATCGCGGCGGCGGGCGCCGGCGGTGTGCCAGCCGGTACGGTTTGAACGTTGGCCGGCGCCGAGCCATCGACGCTCGGCGCGCCGTCTTTGGCTCCGGCAACATTGTCGACTGAGGGCAAGCCGGCCGTGTTGTCGGCCCCGTCGGCGACGGGGTCACGCTTGTCGCATCCGGCGAGAACGAGCCCGAAGGCCAGAGTGATCGCAGTGGTTCGAGCAGATTTCATATCGGCCCAACGCGCGATTGCCGATTTCGACGCCTAGGGCCGCGTCATCCCATTGTCGGAATGACGAAAGCGTCCTTGTTGGGCGCTTCGGCGAAGCCGTCGGGCCAGCGCTGGGTGACGGTCTTGGTCTTGGTCCAGAAGCGGACGCCTTCCATGCCATGCTGGTTGATGTCGCCGAAGCCCGAGCGCTTCCAGCCGCCGAAGGTGTGATAGGCGACGGGGACCGGGATCGGCACGTTGACGCCGACCATGCCGACGTTGACTCGCGCGGCGAACTCGCGCGCCGCGTGGCCGTTGCGGGTGAAGATCGCGACGCCGTTGCCGTATTGATGCTCGGACGGCAGCCGCACCGCTTCGTCGAAGCTGTCGGCGCGAACCATCTGCAGCACCGGGCCGAAAATCTCCTCCTGGTAGGACCGGAAGCTCGGCTTCACATGGTCGAAGAAGGTCGGGCCGATGAAGAAGCCTTGCTCATGGCCCTGGAGCATGAAGCCGCGGCCGTCGACCACCAGCTCGCCGCCTTCGTCGGCGCACATCTGGATATAGTCCTCGACGCGGCTCTTGTGGGCAGCATTGACTACCGGCCCGTAGTGGGCGTCGGCATCGGTCGAGACACCGACGCGCAGGGCGGCGATGGCGGGCACGAGCTTTTCGCGCAGCGCGTCGGCGGTCTTGTCGCCGACCGGCACGACCACCGGCAACGCCATGCAGCGTTCGCCGGCCGAGCCGAACGCGGCGCCGGCAAGGTCGTTGACGACCTGGTCGAGGTCGGCGTCGGGCATGACGATGCCGTGGTTCTTAGCGCCGCCGAACGCCTGCACCCGCTTCCCATTCTCGGTGCCGCGCGAGTAGATGTAGTGGGCGATGTCGGACGAGCCGACGAAGCTCACCGCCTTGATGTCGGCATGGTCGAGGATCGCGTCGACCATTTCCTTGTCGCCGTGGACGACGTTGAGGATGCCGTCGGGAAGGCCGGCTTCGGTCATCAATTCGGCGAGGCGGACGGGGACGGTGGGATCGCGCTCGGAGGGCTTGAGGATGAAGGCGTTGCCGCAGGCGATGGCGACTCCGAACATCCACATCGGGATCATCGCCGGGAAATTGAACGGGGTGATGCCGGCGACGATGCCCAATGGCTGGCGCATCGAATAGACGTCGATTCCGGGCCCGGCGCCGGCGGTATATTCGCCCTTCAGCGCGTGCGGGATGCCGCACGAAAATTCGATCACTTCGAGCCCGCGCTGGATGTCGCCCTTGGAGTCGGCGATCACTTTGCCGTGCTCGGACGAGAGCAATTCGGCGAGCTCGTCGATGTGGGCTTCGACCAGCACCTTGAAGTTGAACATCACCCGGGCGCGGCGTTGCGGGTTGGTCGCGGCCCAGGCAGGCTGGGAGGCGCGGGCGGCGTCTATCGCCCGCTCGAGGTCAGCGGCGGTGCCGAGGCGTACGCGGGCCTGAACGGCGCCCTGGTTGGGATCGAACACGTCGCCTTCGCGGCCGTCCGACGCGTAGCTGGAGCCGCCGATGAAATGGTCGATGTCACGCAACATTTGGGGTGTCCTGAAATCTGGTGATGGGGATCGCGGCTGCCCTAGACCTCCGTCCTCGCAAATGCCAGTTGTCGGAGCCAAGGAGTGAAGCGCATGCGGTCACTGTCGATCTTTCCGATCCTGCTGCTGGTAGGAGCCAGCGCCGATGCCATTCCGCCGCTGCCCGGGCCGGACGACATCGTCGCCGAATATGCCCGTGCGGTCGATCGGGAACGGATGAAGCGGACCGTGGAAAAGCTGGTGAGCTTCGGCACTCGCCATACGCTGTCGTCGCAGACCGACCCCAAACGAGGGATCGGCGCCGCGGTGCGCTGGGCGGAGGTGGAGTTGAAGCGCCTTGGGCTGGAGACATCGCAGGTCTGCGACACGGTGACGAAGCTGCCACGCATCCCAACGCCAACCAAAGTCTGCAACACGGTCGCGATTCAGCGCGGCACCGAGCGTCCCAACGATGTGGTGATCATCACCGGCCATATCGACAGCCGGGTTTCGGACCCGATGGATGCGGTCAAGGACGCACCAGGGGCCAATGACGACGGCTCAGGCACAGCGGCGGTGCTGGAGGCGGCGCGCTTGCTGTCGAAACGAAAGTTCCCCGGGACGATCGTCTATGCCGCGCTATCGGGCGAAGAGCAGGGGCTCAACGGCGGCAAGATCCTTGCCGATTACGCCAAGGCGCAGGGCTGGAACGTCGTCGCCAATCTCAACAACGACATCATCGGCAATAGCTGCGGCTCCGACGGAGTGTGCAACGGCAAGGCGGTCCGGGTCTTTTCGGAAGGGCCGCGCTGGCAGGGGCATGAGGAGCTGGCGGCGCAGCAGCGCAGCCTCGGCGGCGAGAATGACTCGCCGTCGCGCAACCTGTCGCGCTTCCTCGACTCTCTTGCCGACCGCCTCAACATCGGCCTCGACGTCCGCCCGATCTGGCGCAACGATCGGCACGGCCGCGGCGGCGACCATACCGAGTTCCTGAATGCAGGGTATCCCGCCGTGCGCTTCTCGGTCGCCGTCGAAAATTACAATCACCAACACCAGGATCTGCGGGTCGAGAAGGGCATCCAGTACGGCGACACCATCGACAAGATGGATTTTGCGTATCTGGAAAAGGCGACGAAGCTCAACGTCGCCGCCTTGGCCGCGCTCGCCAGCGCCCCGCCGCCGCCGGAGCCGAAGGTCGAGGGGGCCGTGAGTACGGATACGACGGTGACGTGGGCGCAGGTGACCAGCGCTGAGAGCTACAGTGTGCGATGGCGCCGAACAGACTTCAGCCAGTGGGAGAAAGTACGGCTCGCGATTAGACCGAAAGATTGCCCGTTGGCCGAGCATTCGGGAGGCAGCATGCCGGCTAGTAGCGAATGGCGACTGCAACCCTGCAAAGTTGTCCTGAAGAGCATCCGCGTCGACGATTGGGTGTTTGGTGTCTCGTCGGTGAGCAAGGAGTGGTTCGAAAGCCCGGTCGCCTCGGCGGTGCCGGGCGGGGCGTTCAAGCCCTATGTGGCGCCCGAGAAGAAGTAGCGGCGCTGCGCGCCTCGCAATGACGGGTTAGGAGACGAAGATGGCCGGCGGATGGACGCGCGACGGCGCGGTTCAGGACCAGATCGACGATACGGTCAAGGACGCGGTGCTGCGCGCCCGCGCGCTCACGCCGTCGGGCGAAAGCGCCGAGGAATGTGACGATTGCGGCGAACCTATTCCGGTCAAGCGCCGCAAGGCGCTGCCTGGCGTGCGGACCTGCGTTGCCTGCCAGAGCGAGCGCGACAAGGCCGTCACCCACTCGACCATCAACCGCCGCGGCAGCAAGGATAGCCAGTTGCGCTAGGCGCGTTTAGGGCGACGCGATGCCCCGCAAGCGATCCACCGGCCTGCCTTCGAGGAAGCAAATCCTCGATTTTATCGCGACGTCGGACCAGCCGGCGGGCAAGCGTGAGATCGCGCGGTCGTTCGGGCTGTCGGGTCAGGACAAGATCGCGCTCAAGACGTTGCTCAAGGATATGGCCGACGAGGGGCTGATCGACTCGGCGCCGGGCCGCGCGTTCCACAAGTCGGGCGGGGTCCCCAAGGTGACCGTGCTGCGGGTGGTCGAGGCCGACGACAGCGGCGCGGTGTGGGCGGTCCCGGAGCAATGGCACGCCGAGACGCCGGCGCCGAAGTTGCGCGTGATCGAACGCGGGCGGCGCGGCGCGCTGGGGATCGGCGACCGGGTGCTGGCGCGGACCGAGGAGCGCGGGGCGGGATTGGTTGCGCATCCGATGAAGCAGCTCGAGAAGAGCGCGGAGCTGGTGCTTGGCGTGATCCGCAAGGAGGGGGAGCGCCACTGGCTGACCCCGGTTGAGAAAAAGGAGCGGCGCGAGCTCGCGGTCAGTGAATTGAAGGACGCGGAAGCGGGCGATCTGGTCCTGTGCGAGATTTCGGGGCGGGGGCCGCGGGTCACGGCGCGAGTCGATGCGGTACTCGGCGACCCGTTCGCGCCGAGGAGCTTCAGCCTGATCGCGATCCACAAGCATGGGCTGCGTCATGAGTTTCGCCAGGAGGCGATCGAGGAGGCGCATCGGGTGTCGAAGCTGCCGCTTCGGGACCGGGAAGACCTCACACATTTGCCGATCGTGGCGATCGATCCGGCCGATGCGCGCGATCACGACGATGCGATCTGGGCCACCGCGGACGATGACCCGGCCAACCCCAGTGGGTGGAAGGCGATCGTCGCGATCGCGGATGTGAGCTTTTATGTGCGGCCGAATTCGGAGCTCGACCGCGAAGCGCGGGCGCGCGGCAACAGCGTTTATTTCCCCGACCGGGTGGTGCCGATGCTGCCCGAGGAACTGTCGGCGGACATCTGCTCATTGAAGCAGGGCCAGGTCCGGGCGGCGATGGCTTGTCACTTGAAAATCGCGCGGGACGGGACGCTCAAAAGCTGGTGTTTCACGCGCGCGAAGATTTGCGTCGCAGCAAACATTGCCTACGAGGATGCCCAGGCGGCGATCGATGCAACCGGCGAGGAACGCATCGAAGTCTCATCGCCAACCTGCTCGATGCCGGAGGTTGAGGGGGCGGTACCGCAGCAGTTGGTCGAGAGTGCGCTTAAGCCCTTGTGGTCGTGCTGGCGGGCGCTGCTTGCCAACCGCAACAAGCGCGAGCCACTCGAGCTCGACATCCCCGAGCGGCGCGTGGTGCTCGACGAGAAAGGCCGGATCCTGTCGGTCGCGCCTCGCGAGCGGCTCGACGCGCACAAGCTGGTCGAGGATTATATGATCGCGGCCAATGTCGCCGCGGCGCGGGCGTTGGAAGCGAAGAAAGCGCCGGTGATGTACCGCGTCCACGAGAGCCCGAGCCGCGAGAAGCTGGTCGCGCTAAAGGATTATCTGGCGACATTCGGGGTCGAATTTGCGCTCGGGCAAGTGGTCAGGCCGGCGACCTTCAACCGAATTCTCGACCGCGTCGGGGAGGACGATTCGCGGACCGAGATCATGGAGCAGGTCCTGCGCACCCAGATGCAGGCGCGTTATGGTCCCGAGCGGCTCGGCCATTTCGGCCTGGCGCTGGCCACCTATGCGCACTTCACCTCGCCGATCCGCCGCTACGCCGACCTGCTCGTCCATCGCGCGCTGGCCAGCGCCTACCGGCTCGGCGAGGGCGGGTTGCCGCCGGGCGAGGACGAGAAGTTCGTTGCAATCGGCGAAGCGATCTCGGGGCTTGAGCGCCGCGCAATGGAGGCCGAGCGCGATACGGTCGATCGCTATGTCGCGGCGTTCCTGTCCGACCGCGTCGGTCAGTTGGTCGAGTGCCGCATTACCGGCGTCCAGCCGTTTGGTTTCTTCGCCACGGTCACCGATCTCGGCGGCGACGGGCTGGTGCTCGCGCAGACGCTCGGCCAGGAATATTTCCGCTACGACGAGGCGGCGCGCCAGCTGGTCGGCGAGCACAGCGGCGAGACGTACCGCGTCGGGCAGAAGCTGACGCTGCGCCTGGCCGAGGCCAATCCGGTGTCGGGGTCGCTGCGGTTCGAGCTGCCCGAGGGATCGTTTGGCGGAGGAACAAGGAGCCGCTCGGATCGCACTCGGCCCGGTCCCCGGCGCGGCTGGCCGGCCAACATCCGCCACCAGGGCAAGCGCAGATAAGGAGAAGCGTCATGGACCGCTACAAGATCGCGATCGTCGTCGGCAGTTTGCGCAAGGACAGCATCAATCTGAAAGTCGCGCGATCGTTGTGCGCGATGGCCCACGAGCGGCTCGACTGCGACATCGTGCCGATCGGCGATCTGCCGCTCTACAACCAGGAATATGACACCGACTCTCCCGAGCAATATGCGCGGTTCCGAGCTGAAATCGCCGCTGCCGACGGCGTGCTGTTCGTGACGCCCGAATATAATCGCGGCGTTCCGGGCGTACTCAAGAATGCGATTGATGTCGGCTCGCGGCCGTATGGCGAGAGCGTCTGGAACCAGAAACCGGCGGCCATCGTCAGCGCCTCGCCCGGAAGCATCGGCGGGTTCGGCGCCAACCACCAACTGCGCCAGGCGTGCGTGTTTTTGAACATGCCGGTGATGCAGCACCCCGAAGCCTATCTCGGCCATGTCAACGACCAGAGCTTTGATGGTGACGGTTGCCTCCAAGAGGGGCCGTTAGAGGAGCTGGTGATGAGCCTGTCGAAGGCCTTCGGCGACTGGGTGCATCTGATCCACCAATCGCGCAAGCTGCTCGCGGCGCAGTAGCTCAGGTGACTTTCGCGCGGGTGTGGAAACGCGGTTGGTCCCAGGCACGGGTGGCGAGGGTGTCGGCCAGTGTGTCGGCGGCGCGCCATGCATCCTCAAAGCGATTGTAGAGCGGCGCAAAGCCGAAGCGCATCAGGTCGGGTGCGCGAAAATCGCCGGTCACGCCGCGCTCGATCAGGGCCTGCATGACTGCATAGCCGTCCGGATGGGCGAAGCTGATCTGGCTGCCGCGCACCGCGGCGTCGCGCGGGCTGGCGAGCGTCACCTCGGCTCCGCAGCGGGCTTCGACCTCGGCGATGAACAGGTCGAGGAGCGCCTGCGCTTTGGCCTCAAGGTCGGCCATAGACAGGCCGGCAAAAGTGTCGAGCCCGGCTTCGAGCGCGGTCAAGACGAGGATGGATGGGGTGCCGGTGAGGAATGCGGCGATGCCCGGGACCGGGCGATAATCGGATTCAAAGGCGAACGGCTCCGCGTGACCCATCCAGCCTTGGATCGGCGAGCGCAGCTGATTTTGCAGTTGCTCGGCGACAAACAGGAAGGCGGGAGCGCCGGGTCCGCCGTTGAGATATTTATACCCGCAGCCCACCGCGAGGTCGCAGCCGTCGCCATGAAGGGCGAGCGCGACTGCGCCGGCGCTGTGCGAGAGGTCCCAGACGGTCAGCGCACCTTGGGCGCGCGCGGCGGCGTTGACCGCGGCCATGTCGTGCCGCGCGCCGCTGCGGTAGTCGACGTGGGTCAGCATGACGGCGGCGGTCTGGTCGTCGATGGCGTTGGCGACCTCGCTCGCGGAAACGCTCTTGAGCTGTAGGTGGGGCAGCAGCTCGACCAAGCCTTGCGCAACGTAGAGGTCGGTCGGAAAATTGACTTCCTCGGTGAGGATCGTCGAGCGGCCGGGGCGCGCCCGTACCGCGGCGCCGAGCAGCTTGAACAGGCAAACCGAGGTCGAGTCGGCGATCAGCAGTTCGTCGGGGCGGGCGCCGAGAAGCGGCGCGAGTTTGGCGGCGATCCGCGTAGGCGCGTCGATCCAGCCGTGCTTGTTCCAGCTGGTGATGAGGTCACTCCCCCATTGCCGGTCGACGACCTCGCGAAGCCGATCGGCCGTCGCGGCCGGTAGCGGGCCGAGCGAATTGCCGTCGAGGTAGACGCCGTCGGGAAGCGTGAAGCGATCGCGGGTTAACGCCAGCGGACCGGCCGCGTCGAGTGCGCGGGCCTCGTCGAGCGTCACAGCTTGGGCAGGGTTACGCCGCGCTGGCCCATATATTTGCCCGCACGGTCGGCGTAGCTCGTCTCGCACGGCTCGTTGC
>JBKJYX010000063.1:0-5933 GCA_046715575.1 Sphingomicrobium sp.
GCTCCCCAACCTCGGCAAGCTTGCCGGGCTGGACGTCGGCACCAAGACCATCGGGCTGGCGACCTGCGACCCGGGCTGGAGCTTCGCTGGCCCAGCCGAGACCATCCGCCGGACCAAGTTCACCGCCGATCTCGCGGCGCTGCGGGCGTTCGTCGACCGCGAGGCGATCGCCGGCCTGGTGGTCGGCCTGCCGCTCAACCTCGACGGCAGCGAATCACCCCGAACGCAATCGGTGCGGGCGTTCGCGCGCAATCTCCTGCCCATCGGCCTGCCGATCCTGCTGTGGGACGAGCGCTGGTCAACCCAGGCGGTCGAGCGGGCGATGGTCGCCGCCGATGTCAGCCGCGCCAGGCGAGCGGCGGCGATCGACAAGCTCGCCGCCGCCCACATCCTGCAAGGCGCAATCGACGCGCTGGCCAATGCCGCCCGGCCCGCATAAGCCGCCGCCTAGTGGATCTCCTTTCAATCGACTCGCTGAGCGACGACCAGATCGCGACGATCCTCGCGGAGGGTGAGCGCTGGGCAGGAGCAAATCGAGCCCGACGGGCCACGAACGTCCCGCTCGCCGGCCGGATCATATTCAACCTGTTCTACGAGAATTCGACCCGGACCTTGATGTCGTTCTCGGTCGCAGCGCAGCGCCTGGGCGCACAGGTAGCGACCCTGCCAGTCGAGCAATCCTCGACCAAGAAGGGCGAGACGCTCGACGACACAGCGCGGACGCTGAATGCGATGCGTCCCGACGCTTTGGTCATCCGCCATTTCGAGAACGGGGCGCCAGCGCGGATGGCGCGGATCATGGATTGCCCGGTGATCAACGCCGGTGACGGCACAAACGAGCATCCGACCCAGGCTTTGCTCGACGCGCTGACGATTCGCAGCCGCCTGGGCCGGATCGAGGGAATCAAGGTCGCGATCTGCGGCGATATCAAGCACAGCCGGGTCGCGCGATCGAATGCCATGCTGCTGCCGCGGCTGGGCGCCGAAGTGCGGCTCGCCGGCCCCCCGGACTTGCTGCCCGAAGGCTTCGAAGGAAGCGGCGACGTCGATGCCGCGATCGAGGGCGCGGACGTGATCATGATGCTGCGCGTCCAGCGCGAGCGGCTCGAAACGGATCTCGGCGACGCTCCGGGCGAATATCTGGCGCGCTACGGATTGACGGCCGAGCGATTGGCGCGCGCGGCCCCCGATGCCGTGGTCATGCATCCGGGCCCGATGAATCGCGGCGTCGAGATCGACAGCGCCGTGGCCGACGACGAAAGGCGGTCATTGATCCCGCTTCAAGTCGAAATGGGCGTGGCCGTGCGAATGGCCTGCCTGCAACTGCTGATCGGCGGCGCGACCTAGCGCGAAGCGAGGCGGCGCGACCTAGCGCGAAGCAAGACGGACTGGGACGTCGCCGGCGACCGTGCGCACGAAGCAGCTTGTGCCCGCGCGGCGCAGCGACATGCACAGATCCTTCGCCTGCTCGGGATTGCCGAAGCCCTTGACCGCCAGTCGGTAAACCAGGCCCTTTGGACTGTTGAAGCGCGCGCTCATCGGCGAGTAGGCACGCAGCATCGCGTGGCTGCGGGCGGCAGTGTTCCAGGCGGCGGCGACGCGTTGCGGTGAGCCATAGGCGCCCAGTTGCACGACCGAAGTCGAATTGCCGGTCGCGCGCGGCAAGGAAGCACGGCGAACAACTGGCTTCCGGGCGGCTGCCTTGGCCGCTTTCGGCGGCGTGTATCCGGCCATTTGCGCCAGGGCTGCGGGCACTTCCGCGACGCTGGCAGCGACAGCCGCGACGACCGTGGCTGCAGGCGCTTGTGAGACAGGCTCCAGTGCGGGCGCTACCGAAGCTTCCGCGAACTGCTGGGTCGGTGCTTGTTCAACGATGGGCGCGGGCTGCGGCACGACTTCCGCGACCTGCGGCGGTGCCGGTTGCTCGACGGCCGGCGCGGCCTCGGCGGTCCGGGTGTCGCCGGTGCGCAGCGCCAGGCGAGTCGGCTGGCCGGGATCGCCGGACACGGGCCGGAACCCGGTCAGTGCAGCAACCTGGTCGGATGCCGCGGCGGGCTTGGCAAACAACATCCACTCCTGGATCCGGGCATCGACCAGATTGGCCGGGACATCCTGGGCGGCAATGGTGCGAGCCGAGTCCCAGTCGCCGGTAAGGGCATAGGACAATGCGAGGTTCTGGCGAACGCGTGCGTCGGCACCGACCTGGCGGGCGGCGGGCTCGAGTACGTTGACCGCTTCCTGCGGTTGGCCGGCAAGCGCCAGCGCGAGGCCATAGTCGGCGGGGTCGAGCAGGTTCCGGGCGGAGCTAAGGAACTGCTGGGCTTCGGCGCTTTTTCCCTGGGCGATCTCGACCAGCGCCAGCTTGAGGATCACCTGCGACTGGTTGTTGCTGAGCGCGAGCGAATCGCGAAAGGCGGACTCGGCCGAGGCAAAGCGGCCAGAGGCGAAATAAGCGTTACCGAGCAGCGCCCGGAACCCGGCATCGTTGGGGCTGCCGGCGACCGCTTGTTCGGCGTATTTCACCGCGGTCGGGAAATCCCTGGCGTTGAGTGCGACCATCGCCTTGGTCGCAACGCCGACGTTCGCCGTGTCGACCTTGCTGCCGAGGTTGGAGGCGCTGCGCGTGCCAAACTGCGGAGCGGCGCAGCCGGCGATGGCCGAAGCCATGGCGATTGCCGTGAATGCAGGAGCGAAGCGGAGCGATTGCGACATCAGATTTATCCCTTGCGGTTGGCCTTGGCAGCCATGGCATCGAGCTCCGGCATGGAGTCCAACAGCGCATCGAGCGCGTTGGTCACCAGCATCTGTGCCGAGCGGCCGCCAACGGCGCAGGCAAGACGGAGTTTGAGGTGGCGAGCCGGATCGAGGCGAAGCGTGAACGCCGCCTTGGCCTTGCTTCCCGGAGCCGCGCGCGGGCTCGCCGCACGGCGCGCAGCCGGAGCAGAAACTCGAACTGGAGATGATGCGGGAGCTCGCTCGACGACCACGGATGGAAATTCGACCACCGACTCAGGCGCATCCTCGGCCTCGTAGAGCTCGGCGGTCTCGTCAAAGTCCTCGCCTTCCTCCGAGAGATCCTCGTCCGGCACATTCAGCCGGCCGACGAGTTCGGCCTGCTGGCTGTGGACCGGCGATTGCACCGGGGTGAGCGCCGCGACGGGATTGCGCAGCGGCTGCTCTTCGAACTCTTCGCCGAACGCATCGTGAGTGTCGTCGCGCAGCGACCCTTCGACCGGCTTGGGGGGCTCGAAACCGAGATCGTCCCAGCCGAGGTCCTCGAGCGAGCCGCCGCCCTGGCCGAAGCCCTGCGGCCGCATCGCCGGGCGCGCGGCGCCCTTGCGGGCCAGGAGGCCCGACGAGAGCGAAGCGAAAACCTTGGGCTCGCTGTTCAATTTGGGTCCGCTTTTCACTGGGCCCCCCTTACTGGCCGGCCACGCGGCGGCCGAAGCCGCCGACCGGGCGAGGTGCATTGGGAGCCGCGGCGCCGGGCGCTGCGAACACGGTGCGGCGGAAATTCTTTTCGAGGCGGTCGGAGATGTAATCCCACAGCTCGACCACTTCGCGGGCCGAGCGGCCGCTGGGATCTACCTCCATCACGGTCCGGCCGTCGATCATCGATGCGGCGAAATCGGTGCGGTGATGGACGGTGACCGGGGCGACGGTGCCGTGCTGCGACAGCGCGACAGCGGCCTCATAAGTGATCTTGGCCTTGGGCGTCGCGCCGTTGACGACGAACAGCAGAGGCTTGCCGGCGCGATCGCACAAATCGACCGTGGCGCCGACAGCGCGGAGATCGTGCGGGCTCGGGCGGGTCGGGATGACGATCAGTTCGGCAACCGCGATCACGCTCTGGATGGCCATGGTGATCGCTGGAGGAGTGTCGATCACCGCGAGGCGGAAACCCTGTTGGCGAAGGACCTCGAGATCGGAAGCAAGGCGGGCAACCGTGGTCTGGGCGAAAGCCGGCATGTCGGCCTGACGTTCGTTCCACCAATCAGCGAGGCTTCCCTGCGGATCGATGTCGATAAGGCAGACCGGGCCTGCGCCCGCCAGCTGCGCCTGCACCGCGAGATGTCCGGACAGAGTCGTCTTGCCCGACCCGCCCTTCTGCGATGCCATTGCCAGAACGCGCATTCTTTTCCCCCGCCCGATGATCTGCGTTGAGTGGCGGGAGTGACACTCAAGCCTCTAAAATCTGGTTAACATTGCCCCGACCTTGTTGCCCGCCGGGAACGGGCGTTAAATGCGTGCGATGAGAGCGATGATGGGCAAAATTGCACTGATTGCGGCGCTGCTGGCCGCTGCCGCCCCCGCGCAGGCGCAGTCGGTCAAGGCCGGCATCGAAGCCTGGCAGCGTGCCGATTATGCCGCCGCGGTCGGGATCTGGCGCCCGCTTGCCGAGGCCGATGACGCCGACGCCGCCTTCAACCTCGGCCAAGCCTACCGGCTGGGCCGCGGCGTTTCGACCAATCTCGCCGCCGCCCAGACCTGGTTCGAGCGCGCGGCTCGAAAGGGCCATGTTGACGCCCAAACCACCTTGGGCTTGCTGCTGTTCGACACCGGCAACCGCGTCGGCGGGATGCGCTGGCTCAAATCGGCCGCCGAACAGGGTGAGCCTCGCGCGCTGCTGATTTACGGCACCGCTTTGTTCAACGGCGACGGAGTCGTCCGCGACCCGGTCCTCGCTTACGCCTATGTCAGCCGCGCCGCGGCCCAAGGTTTGGCGCCGGCCAAGACGACGCTCACTGAAATGGACCAGCTCATTCCGCTCGAACAGCGCCTGAAAGGCGTGGCGCTCGCGCGCCTGAAGGCAAATGCGAAGCCCACGCCCGCAAAGACGGCTCCGGCAAGGCCGCCAGTCAGGACTGCCGTCAAAGCAACGCCCAAACCGCCCGTCGCCACACCGGCCAGATCGCCGGCCGCCTCCCCAGCCGCGACAGGCGCGACTGGGCCATGGCGGGTCCAGCTCGGCGCCTTCTCCAAGCGCGCTTCGGCGGAAATATTGTTCAAGAAGCTTTCCGGCAGCGGTGCGTTGGCCGGGCGGCAGCCATTTTACGCTGCCGCGGGCGCGGTTACGCGGCTGCAGGCGGGACCGTTCGAAAGCCGCGTCGCGGCGTCCGCCGCCTGTGCCGCTCTATCCGCCCAGGGTCAGCCATGCTTTCCGGTGGCCGCTAAATAGCCACCCAGTCACGGCGGGGAATGCCCTGAGCCCAGAGCAACGCGTCGAGGCCGTGATAGTCGAGGCGAGCGTCGGCGACCTCGGCAAGCGCCGGCTTGGCACGATACGCCACCCCCAGCCCCGCTTCCTCGATCATCCGTCGGTCGTTGGCGCCGTCGCCCACGGCCAGCACGTCAGAAGGCTGCAGCCCGAGCTCGTCGCGGGCTTCGATCAGCGCCGTGCGCTTCGCCGCCGCGTCGACCACCGGGCGGTCAACCTCGCCGGTGAGCCGCTGATCGGCGATCCCCAAGCGATTGGCGCGGACCCGATCGAAACCGACATCCCGCGCGACCGGCTCGGCAAAGGACAGGAAACCGCCTGACACCAGCAGGCAACTCGCGCCCCGCGCCCGCATGGTCTGGACCAGCGTCACCGCGCCCGGGTTGGGCCGCACGCGTTCGGCGAGGCAGCGGGCGATCGCGCTTTCCTCCAGCCCCGCCAGCAACGCGACCCGTTCGCGCAGCGCGGCTTCGAAGTCGAGCTCGCCCTGCATCGCGCGCTCGGTGATCGCGGCGATCTCACCCTTGAGACCGGCGAAATCGGCCAGCTCGTCGATGCATTCCTGGCCGATCATCGTCGAATCCATGTCCGAGACGAACACGTCGGGGATGCGGAAGTCCTGGGCGCTGATGATCGCATCGGACGGCGCGAAGTGCCGGCCGATCTCCTCGCACAGCGCCGCCGCATCGTCGCCCGGGGTCATGATCTGCAGCAC
>JBKJYX010000064.1:0-7313 GCA_046715575.1 Sphingomicrobium sp.
GATGCCGCGGCGGGCGTAATGCATCTGGCTGACGTTGGCGCCGGGCCTGGCGCGCAGCACGCGCTTGCGGACGGCGGGGAAGGGCGCCACCCCGCCTGAACGATCCGGACCAAGCTGGCCGTTGTCCTCGGGGCGAACTTCGCGCTGGGCAACTTCCTCGACGTCGCCGCGGGCGCGGATCCATGGCGCGCGCAACTCTGCCAGGCCGGCCATGATGTCGATGCGTGTGTCGGGGTCGGTGTAGGGGCCGCTGGTGTCGTAAAGCGTGACGGGCGGCTCGCCCGTCGATGGCTCGAGATCGACGGCGCGCATCGCGACGCGGTTGGGGCCGACGTAAATCTTGCGGCTGCCGCGGATCGGGCCGGTGGTGACTTTGAGTTCGGTGCGTGCCGGTGCGTCGCCCATTTGCGCTCTCCTCCCTACGCCGGTGCAAACCGGATCAGGTTCTGCGGGTCTCGGCCCAATGCCGACTCTCAGCCATACGGCTCCCCGGGGATGAAATGATCTCTAGACAGTTCGCCGCCGCGGCGAAAGCGGCAAAGCTTTAGCGGCCACCGGCGGCGACCACCGCCTTGCTGCGCTCCGTGGGCGTCACCGTGCCGTCCTTGTTGGTGTCGAGCTTGTCGAAACCGGCCAGCGTCCGGCGCTTGAACTCGTCGCCGCTGACCTTGCCGTTCTTGTCGGTGTCGAGCAGCCTAACCAGCTCGGCGGCGTTCTCGGCCGGCGTGGCGTCGATCTTGGGGGCGGCGGCGCCATATTCCTCGATGCTCAGGCGCCCGTCTTTGTTGGTGTCGATCTTAGCGAACGCGCGCTGGACGGCGCTGGCAAGCTCGGCCTTTCGGGCTGCAATCACTTGCGCCTCGATGGTCTGGAGCTCGGCCGGGGCGAGGCCGCCGTCGCCGTTGGCATCGATCTTGGCGAACCGCGCGTCGAGCAGCTTGATGACTTCGGCGCGGGTGGTCGGGACCGTTTCCGGCGATTGCGCGGAAGCTGAGGACGCGGCGGCGAGGCCAATGGCCGAAGCGATGAGAACTGGAATGCGAGTCACGGATGAATTCCTGAAAAGTTGAGTGTTGCCGGCGCTTCCGCCATCGCGCGTGAGCCAAGGATGAATAGCCTGGCCTTAGCGAATGGAGGGATCGCCGCTTTCCTTGCGCGCGACGAGCGGGCAAAGGTCGCATCCGTGATGAACTCGCTCGCCAAACCATGCGTTCCCTGACGCATCTCGACCGGCTCGAGGCCGAGAGCATCCACATCATGCGCGAGACCGTCGCCGAGGCGGATCGCCCGGTCATGCTCTATTCGATCGGCAAGGATTCGGCGGTCATGCTGCACCTGGCCAAAAAGGCGTTTTTCCCCGGCCCGCTGCCGTTCCCGCTGCTCCACGTCGATACGAGCTGGAAGTTCAAGGACATGTATGCGCTGCGCGACAAGGTCGCGGGCGAGCCGGGCATCCGCCTCATCGTTCACAAAAATCCGGAGGCGGAACAGCAGGGCATCAACCCCTTCGACCATGGGCCGCGGCACACGGACTTGTGGAAAACCGAAGGGCTCAAGCAGGCGCTCGACGCGCACGGCTTCGACGCAGCGTTCGGCGGCGCCAGGCGGGACGAGGAAAAGAGCCGCGCCAAGGAGCGCATCTTCAGCTTTCGCTCCGCCAACCACCGCTGGGACCCGAAACGCCAGCGGCCCGAGCTGTGGTCGCTGTACAATGTCCGCAAGAACAAGGGCGAGAGCCTTCGCGTCTTTCCCTTGTCCAACTGGACCGAACTCGACGTCTGGCAATACATTCTGCGCGAAGGCATCGAGATCGTCCCGCTCTACTTAGCGGCGGAGCGGCCCACGGTGATCCGCGACGGCCTCATCCTGATGGTCGACGACGACCGCTTCCCGCTCGGCGACGAGCAGCCGGCGATGCGTGTCGTCCGTTTCCGCACCTTGGGCTGCTATCCATTGAGCGGGGCGATCGAA
This sequence comes from Sphingomicrobium sp., assembly GCA_046715575.1. Taxonomy (GTDB): domain Bacteria; phylum Pseudomonadota; class Alphaproteobacteria; order Sphingomonadales; family Sphingomonadaceae; genus Sphingomicrobium. The sequence continues at coordinate 1,972 of JBKJYX010000064.1, forward strand.
AGCCGTGCGGCCACGGTCGAGGAGATCGTCGCCGAGATGCTGCTGACGACAACGTCGGAACGGCAAGGCCGCGCGATCGACCGCGACGCCGGCACCGCCAGCATGGAGCAGAAAAAGCAGGAAGGTTATTTCTGATGGAGCTGCTGCGCTTCATCACTTGCGGCAGCGTCGACGACGGCAAGTCGACCTTGATCGGGCGGCTGCTCTACGACAGCCGGCAAATCTCCGACGACCAGCTCGCGAGCCTCGAAGCGGACAGCAAGCTCATTGGGACGCAAGGCGAAGGACTGGATTACGCGCTGCTGGTCGACGGCCTGTCCGCCGAGCGCGAGCAGGGCATTACGATCGATGTCGCCTACCGCTATTTCTCGAGTTCCAAGCGCAAGTTCATCGTCGCCGACACGCCGGGCCACGAGCAATATACCCGCAACATGGTCACCGGCGCGTCGACCGCCGAGCTGGCCGTGCTGGTAGTCGATGCGCGCAAGGGCGTGCTGACGCAGACCCGGCGGCACAGCTACCTCGCGCACCTGCTCGGCATCCGGCGCGTCGTGCTGGCGGTGACCAAGATGGACCTGGTCGATTACGACCCGGCGGCATTCGAGGCGATTTGCGCCGATTACCGGCTGTTCGCCGACAGCATCGGCATCGAGCATTGGGTCGCCATCCCGGTGTCGGGGCTCAAGGGCGACAATGTGATGACGGCCAGTGGCGCCACGCCCTGGTACCACGGCCTAAGCCTGATCGAACATCTCGACAGCGTGCCCGTCGGCGCCGCCGAGGATGCCGCGAAACCGCTGCGGATACCGGTGCAATGGGTCAACCGCCCGGACCAGGACTTCCGCGGATTTGCCGGCCAGATCGCGTCGGGAACGATGGGTCCGGGCGCCGAGGTCCGGATCCTCCCGTTCGGTCGCCTGACGCGGATTGCGCGCATCGTCACCAAGGACGGCGATCTCAATCATGCGGTCGCCGGCCAGTCGGTGACGGTCACGCTGGCCGACGAAGTCGACTGCTCGCGCGGCGACGTGATTGCCACCGCCGCCGATGCTCCCGAGGCCGCCGACCAGTTCGAGGCGACGATCGTGTGGATGGCCGAGGACGAGCTGATCCCCGGCCGCGGCTATTGGCTGAAGCTGGGCACGCAGACCGTTACCGCGACCGTCCAGCACCCGAAATATGAGATCAACGTCAACAACCTCGAGCATCTAGCGGCGCCGAGCCTGGCCTTGAACGGGATCGGGGTCGCCGAAATCGCCACCGACCGCGAGATTGTTTTCGAACCTTATGCGGTTCCGGGTTCCAGTCCGAACCGCGTGCTTGGCGGCTTCATCCTCATAGACAAATTAACCAACGCGACGGTCGCCGCGGGGATGATCCATTTCGCGCTTCGTCGGGCGCTCAACATCCACCGCCAGCATCTCGACGTCAGCCGCGAGGTCCACGCCAGGATCAAGGGCCAGCAGCCGGCCGTGCTGTGGTTCACCGGCCTTTCGGGCGCCGGCAAGTCGACCATCGCCAATCTGGTCGAGAAGAAATTGGTCGCGCGCGGCAAGCACACCTTCCTGCTCGACGGCGATAATGTCCGCCACGGCCTCAACCGCGACCTCGGCTTCACCGAGGCCGACCGGATCGAGAACATCCGCCGCGTCGGTGAGGTCGCGCGGCTGATGGCCGACGCCGGCCTGATCGTGCTGACCGCGTTCATTTCGCCGTTCCGGGCGGAGCGGGAAATGGTCAGGGCAATGCTTGGCGAGGACGAGTTCATCGAGATTTTCATCGACACGCCGCTGGCCGAGGCCGAGCGGCGCGATGCCAAGGGGCTCTATGCCAAGGCCCGCGCCGGCGAGCTGGCCAATTTCACAGGCATCGACAGCCCCTACGAGCCGCCCGAGGCGCCGGAGATCCGCATCGACACGCTCACATTGAGCGCCGAGCAAGCCGCCGACGCCATCGTCGAGGCGCTGCTGAAACGGCGTTAGCTCACCAAGTGTAGGCGAGGCCGAGGGCGGCGAGCCATTGGCCGGCGCTGCCGCGCTGCGACACGATCGGCGAGCGCTTGAAGTCGCCGCCCAGGCGCGAGTAGTTGCCCATGCCGAATATCGACAGGCCGTGCAGCAAATCCCCGGACAAGGAGTAATTGGCGAGCAGCCCGGCCTCCCAGTTCTTCATGCCGCCGTCGGCGTTGAACGCGGGCAGTCCGCTCAGCACCGCCTCGGCCGGCGAGACGCTGAAGTAATAATCGGCGAAGCGATTGCTGACGAAATCGGCCGAGACCGACGCGACGACGAAGAAGCTGCGCGACAGCGGCGTGCTGAATTCCACATTGGGCGAGACGATCGTCGATTGGTGAGCGCTGGCGACGTCCTTGACGACATCAAGCCGGACCCCGAGGTTGTCATAGGGGTTGGTCAGGCCCTTGAAGCTGACGCCGGCGAAACCCCCAACCTCGACCGCCATCTTGCGGTCCGGCAGCAGGTTGACGATGTCATCCTTGATCTTGCCGGTGCGGTTGAGGCGGACGCCGGCGATCGGTCCGACGTCGAGGTCGACTTTGCCCGAGCCGGAGACGACATCGACGTACAGATACAGGCCGCGGGTCGAGATGGAGATGTTGCCGACCCTGCCGCGGATCGCGGCCGCCGGGATCCACTTGTAATCGTCGGAGCCTTCGTAATCCGGAATGATTCCGCCGCCGCCGGCAATCGTGAAGCTATTGGCGGCGCTGATCTCCTCCGGGCTCGGCAGCGGCGCGGGGTCTTGGGCGAACGCGGGGGCCGAACAGAGCGCAGTGAGTGCGAACAGGTAGCAGTGGCGCATTGCGGTATCTCCTGCGGTTTCAGTCGCCCTCGCCCGGGTCCGGGGTGAAGTATTTCTCGAACTTTCCCTCGACGCCCTTATACTCCTCGGCGTCGGCCGGGCTGTCCTTCTTGCGGGTGATGTTGGGCCAGGTGGCGCTGAAATTGGTGTTCACTTCGAGCCATTTCTCAAGGCCGCTCTCGGTGTCGGGAAGGATCGCCTCGGCCGGACATTCGGGCTCGCACACGCCGCAATCGATGCACTCGTTGGGATTGATGACGAGCATGTTCTCGCCTTCGTAGAAGCAGTCGACCGGGCAGACCTCGACGCAATCCATGTATTTGCATTTGATACACGCGTCGGTGACGACATAAGTCATAGCCTGATTATGCTCCCTGTGCCCGGGTTTCGCTAGGTCGGAGCGCTTTCCCCGTCAACGCCCCTGCCAACGCCCAGCTCCTGGTAGCAGGTCCGGGCTTCGTCCGCCGGGCCACGGCGAGGGGGCAGGGCCGCGCGCCAGCGGGCGAAGCGGAAAGCAGAGATGAGAGGCTCCGAAAAGGTCGGTTTTAAGGGCGTTTTAACCTCGATTGCCGATGGTGGCGGCTTAGGGGACGCTTTTGGCGAACGCGCATCCATATTTGGCGGGCAAAGCCGCCGTGCTGGCATTGCTGTGCGGCGGCGTCGCGTTGGCGGCGATTCCGCGCGCAACCTCGGCGGCGAGCTCGCAAGAGCTGCAGTGGCAGGCGCTCGCCATCGCTCCGCTGTCAGTCGGCGGACGAACGGGCATGCGCATGATCGCCACCGAGGCGGTCGAGCCGATCGACCTCGCGCCGGACCGGCCGACGGTCGAGCTGGCGATGATTTATGGCGCCCGAGATTCGATGCGCGCGCTCCTGGCCCGGGCCGGCGCGGCCTATGCCGATGCGGGGAATGCCGCCGCGATGATCGCCTCGGCGGCACCGCGGATTGCTCCGGGAACTCCGGTGGCCGTCGTGCTCGGGCGCAAGAACGGCGCCAGCCGGCCGGTCAAACGGATCGCGCTCCGCGCCGGGCTCGGCATGAACCTTGAGGTCGTCCGGACCGAGCATGGCGCGCTCGAGATCATCAAGCAGCCGATCCCGGTCGACACCACGCCGTTGCGGGTGCGGGGCCGGGCCGGCGACGGGCTCTACTGGTCGCTGCGCGCGGCCGGCGTGTCGCCACAGGCCGCCGCCGACTATCTTCGCGCGCTGGCGACTGAAATCGACGTCGGCAGCGAGATCGGTACCGATGATCGCTTCGACCTGGTGATCGCCAGCCGCCGCGCCGCTACGGGCGAGCGCCAGGTTGGGCCGTTGCTTTACGCCGGCATCGACCGCTCCGGGGCGCGCGACCTGCAGCTTGTCAAATGGGCCAGCGGAGGCCGCGCATCATGGATCGATGCCGCCAATATCGAACGGCCGTCAGCGGCATCGATGCTGTGGCCGGTCGCCGCCCCGATCACGTCGGGTTTCGGCTATCGCTATCATCCCATCCTGCGCTTCGCCCGCATGCACCGGGGCGTCGATTTCGGCGCCAGCTGGGGCAGCCCGATCGTCGCCGCCGCCGACGGCCAGGTCTCCGCGACGGGCTGGGCGGGCGGCTATGGCCGGCAGGTCCGGCTCGCGCACGCCGGTGGCATCGGCACCAGTTACTCGCACATGAGCCAGATCGTCGCCGAGCCCGGCAGTTTCGTCCGCCAGGGCCAATTGATCGGTTACGTCGGCTCGTCGGGCCTGTCGACCGGCCCGCACCTCCATTACGAAGTCACTCGCGGCGGCCAGGCGGTCAATCCGCTGAGCGTCCGCTTCGCCGGTACGACGGTCGCCGACACCGGCACGGTCAACGCCGTCAAGGCGCGGCTGAAGGCGCTGCTGTCGGTTGGTATGAAGCGGGCCTGATCCTGCTTCGATTCGAGTGACCGCTTTCGACGTGTTGCGGACATTAGCTCGGTTGGTTCTATGAGGTCGCCATCCCCTGCAAGCAGCCTTCGTTTGAAGCGTCCACCAATGTCATATTCGCAGCAAGGCGGTGCGCTTCGGCTAGTCGCACCTGCCTCATGCGCCGCTCCTTGCTATCGATCAAAAGGGCGACGTAGCAGTTGCCATCCAACGGTCGTGGCCCGTCAACCACGCCTCCGTACTGTGCCGCGAACGTTATGAGCAGCAAGTGCTGCTCGTCTTTGTAAAGCTGCTTGATCTGGGCGCCATGGGCCATCATCCCATCTGGTCTCTTTAGCCAGGACTTGCCTCGGTCGCCGTAACTCACGCTGTAGCTACCCGGAAGGGGCAGAGGTTTTTCGCATCCGGCCACGCTCAAAAGACCAAGCATCAGCCAGGCAGATCGCTTCATCATAGCTTCAACAGTAGATGGACGAACGTCCACTTTCCACCCAAAGCCACACTCCGTGGGTGCTACCGCCCGTGCCCTCTCCAACGCTTGATGGTGCGCTGGATGATGCCTTCTTCGTCGCCGGTCTGGCACCACAAGGAAGCAAAGCTCGGGTCGGACGAGGCCGGGCGCTT
>JBKJYX010000065.1:0-4586 GCA_046715575.1 Sphingomicrobium sp.
CGCGCAGCTGGACTTCAACGTCACGGTAACCGACGGCGACGGTGACTCGATCACGCAGGCCATCAGTGCGACCGTGACTGCTGCAGCGGATTCGACGAGCGCTGCCACCATCCCGGCAGCGAACACGACGGTTGCTCCGGTCGTGGTCGACCTCAACGGTGACGGCGTGCATTTCCTCGCGGCATCGGACGGGGTCACTTACGACTACGGCCACGGTTCGGTAGCCACCGCGTGGGCCGCTCCTGAGGACGGCATCCTGGTTCGCGACGGCAATGGCAACGGCACGGTCGACAATGCGTCCGAGTTTGTGTTCGGCGGCAATGGTATGACCGATCTCCAGGCGCTGGCCGTCCAATATGGCTCGACGCTCGATGCCAATGACGCCGATTTTGCCAAGTTCGGCGTGTGGCAGGATGCCAATTCGAACGGCGCGGTCGACGCGGGCGAGTATCAGAGCCTGACTGCCGCCGGCATTGCCAGCATCTCGCTGGTCTCCGACGGCGTCTCTTACGAGGCCGCGAACGGTGACGTCACGGTCGCCGGTACTGGCAGCTACTCCAACGACGACGGGTCGACCGGCTTACTTGCCGACGCCATCTTCAAAACCGGCTCGGTGAGCATGGACGACCAGCGCACCCTGAGCGCCGCCAACAACAATAGCGTCCTCGTGGCGGCGATTGCTGCGGCGGGTCTCGGAGCAAGTTCGGCCGCTGCCGCGAATGGTCACGCTCCAGCCGAACCGAGCGCGGTTCTGGAAGCGCAGTTGGTAGGCGACAGCGGCGGCGGGGTGCAAAGCGTCGACGCTGCAGGTGATGACGTGAGCCGCTCTGCGCTTTCCGGTGAAACCCGCTTGGCGGTCGACGTTCAGGCACAGGACGGATCGTCAGCGCCCCACGCGGACGAGGCTGCGCAGAATACGCTGACGGACGGCGACAGCCATGAGGCACAGGCGCTGGCGCCACTTCTCGAAGGCACCGAAGCGAGCGATCAGTCGGCTCCGGCGCAGTCCAGCTTCACCAGCGCTGCTGTCGGGATGCCGTCCGCGGAAATGCTCGTTGCTGCGAACGCCAATGCCTATGTGCTCGAAGGCTCGGCCAATAGCACCGGCGAAGTCGGACGGGTGCTGTTTGACGCGCTCGCCGGTGGCGGTCATGGTCCCAATCTCGATGCGGTCATCGACGCGGTGGCGAATCAGGCCCACGGCGGCGGACAGGCGGTGATCGAAGCGCTTGCAAGCCACGGATTTAGCGACGTTTCAAGCTGGGACATGGCGAGCATTGCCGACTTCACAGGGGGACATGCGGCGTTCAAGATGGATCCCATGACGCTCCATGTTGACGCTGCGACGGCCGCCTGATCGAATTTGACGAAGCGGGTCTCCACTGGTGGACGGTGGGGACCCGAATTGAAGACCAGAAGGGGGAATTATGAAAAAGAAGCACTGGACGATAATCGTCCCCGGAGCGGTGCTGCTTTGCACTACGCCGGCTTACGCAGTGGAATTGCGCGACGCGGTGCAGGCCGCTCTCAATACCAACCCGGAAATCCGCCAGGCGGTTGCGAACCGGGTGGCTACACAGGAAGAGCGGGTTCAAGCCCAGGGTCTGTGGTACCCGCGAGTCTCGGTCGAGGGATCGGCCGGTGTCCGCAGCCTTCGCAATCCGACCCGTCGCAGCCTTGGCATCGCCGACCACACATTGTGGCCCGTGGAAGGCCAGCTGATCGTCGATCAGCTGCTTTTCAACAGCGGTGGCCGCGAAGCTGAGATCAAGCGCCAGGCATCACGGACTGACGCCGCCGCGGCGCGTGTCGAGGAGCGCTCGGAATTCGTCGCTTTGAATGTCGCCCGCACCTACATCGACTATCTCCTCCAGCAGCGGCTGGTGGCGATCGCTGACGACAATGCGACGTTCCATGAACGGCTCGCCGGCGACTTGCGCGAAGGCGTTTCGAAGGGCTCGATCAGTGTTGCCGATCAACAGCAGGCGGAAGAGCGTCTGCAATCGGCCCGCGCCCGCGTGACCGAAGCCAGGGAAGATCTGGAAACCGCCGGGATTACCTTCCGGACACTGACCGGGATGCCGATCGACAGCGTGTCGATGCCGCCCGATCTGTCGCAGTTCGTTCCGGCCACTCTCGAGGAAGCCGAGGCGCTGGCGCGAGTGAACAATCCCCGGGTCCAGGAAGCTATCGCGGACCTCAACACATCCCGTGAGGAAATTCGTGCGGCGCGCGCCGAAATCGGACCGCGGGTTAACCTCGAGGGCCGTGCCCGCGCCGGTCACGATATCGACGGCTTCGCCGGGCGGACGACCGACCTCCAGGCCAACGTCGTCCTGCGCTGGATGCTGTACAACGGCGGTATCAAGGAAGCCAACGTACGCGAACAACGCAATCGCGCCGATGAGGTCCATGCCCGCCTGTTCGACCGGACCCGCCACGCCGAAGAAGACGTGCGGACCGCTTGGAACCGGCTGACGAATCAAAGTCGCCTGGTGACGGAACTGGAAACTCAAGGCCGGATCACCGACGACCTGCTTCTGTCTTACCGTGAACAGTTCAACATCGGCCGCCGCTCGCTGCTCGATGTGCTGGATGCGCAGAACACGCGAAACAACGTCCAGGCTCAGACCGAAACGGCTCGGCTTGCCAAGCTGTATGCGCAATATCGCGTACTGGCGGCGACCAACAAGCTGATCGAGGCGCTCGGCGTCGCGATGCCGTCTGCCGGCTATGGCGACCAGCGCGCGCGCTTTAAGGTCAACCCGATCCCGCCCGCCGATCTCAACGAGAGCAGCTATCCGCTGCCCCGCATGGGACCCCCGGCACCGGCTGGCGGCAGTAACTAGTCTTGGGGACGGGTAGTGAGTTTCATGCATTGGCTTGACGCACAGCCGTCGCACGAAATTGACCCCGTCCTCGATTGCCTGACTTACCTCGCGAAGGAGTCGGATCGGCCATCGGCGCCGGTTCTTCTCCGCGCGGGGCTCGCACTATCCGAATCCGGATCGCTGCCGTTTCACCAGATCGAGCCGGCGCTCGACCAGATCGGGATGCGCGGCGACCCGTATAATCGCAAGATGAAGGGATGGCCGTCACGCAAGCTGCCGGCGATCCTCGAGCTCACCGACGATCGCGCCGCGGTCCTGATCGACATGCGCGACACCGACGGCTTGATCTACGCACCGGGCGTGGCCGAGCCGTTCTGGGCACCGCTCACCGAGATCGACGCTGTTTACACCGGGCGCGCAGTGGTGGTGGAAGCCGATCCAGCCAAGGAACGTGAAGGCGAGCGTCCGTGGGACAAGGCCAAACGCACCCACTGGTTCTGGTCCGAAGTGTGGAAGGTTCGCCGCGAATTCTGGCCGGTCATCTTGGCCGCACTGATCGTCAACTTGTTGGCTCTGGCGATGCCGCTGTTCACGATGAACGTATACGATCGCGTGATCCCCAACAAAGCCGTGTCGACGCTGTGGGTGCTCGCGGCCGGCGTCGGCCTTGCCCTGGTGTTCGATTTCATTCTCCGCCTGGCAAGATCCCAGCTGATCGACGAGATCGGGCGCAAGCTGGATGCCAAACTCGCGCAGAAACTGTTCGAAAAGGTCATGAACCTGCCGATGGCCGCCCGCCAGGGCAGCACCGGCGCACTGGCGCGGCGCGTCTCGGAATATGAAATGGTCCGCGACTTCTTCGCCTCGACCACCGTGGTCCTCGCGGTCGACGTCCTGTTCCTGTTCCTGTTCCTGATCCTCATCACCGTCTTGGCCGGCTGGCTGGTCGTCGTGCCGATCATCGGCATCGCACTGATGCTGTTCGCCGGAATCAGCCTGCAAAAAACCATGGGCCGTGCGGCTCTGGACGCGCAGGCCGATGCGAGCCTCCAGAATTCGCTGCTGGTCGAATCGATCGCCGGCGCGGAAACTCTGAAGGCCGCCCGCGCCGAGGGACAGATGCTCGGCCGCTGGCGCCGCTATTCCAGCATGACAGCGACGACGCAGGAACGGATGCGCAGGCTGACTTCGGTCGCCGTCAACCTCGCCGGCGTTTCCCAGCAGTTGATCAGCGTCGGACTGCTGATCGGCGGCTTCTATCAGTTCAACAAGGGCGCGATGACGATGGGCGCGATCATCGCCATCATCATGCTCGCCGGCCGCTCGATCCAGCCGATCGGGCAGCTGGCATTCCTGTTCACGCGCGGCCGCCAGGCGTTCGCGACACTCGACTCGCTGCAGCAAATGATGGACGTCACCGACGAACGTCAGTCGTCGCTGCGCAGCATCATGCCGGAAATCCGCGCCGGACATATCGCGCTGACCAATCTTGACTTCCAGTATCCGGCCGCCTCCCGCGACTCGCTTGCGGGGCTCAATCTGGCGATCAAGCCGGGCGAGCGGATCGGGATCATCGGCCGCGTCGCGTCGGGCAAATCGACGCTCGGGCGTGTGCTGTGCGGGCTTTACGAGCCGACCGGCGGAACGTTCAACATCGACGGTCTCGACAGCCGCCAGTTCCACCCGCACCAGTTGCGCGAGGCATTCCGCTTTGTCGGTCAGGACGCCGAGCTGTTCAACGGCTCGGTTCGCGAC
>JBKJYX010000066.1:0-4121 GCA_046715575.1 Sphingomicrobium sp.
GCGCCATGCCGAGAGGTCCGCGACCGCGCTGGCACAAGTGCTTCGAACCCCCAGCCGCCCGGATCATCGCGGCGTCCATCGAGCCAGCCGGACAATCCGGCCAGAACTTCGGCGATTTCTGCCTGGGTCCGGCCCGGCGCGTGCTTAGCGACCAGGGCCGCTGAGGACTGGCCGAAAGCGCAGGCGCGAACCTGCTGAGAGACGGCAGTTAGGACCCCGTCCTCAAGCTGCACCTCGGTCCGAACCGTGCTCCCGCAGGTCGGCGAGCGAACTTGCGCCGTTCCATCCACCCGCTCGAGATGCGCCGGATCGAGCAACGACCCCGCCAGCCGCAGAATCTCGATAGTATAGAGCGGCGCGTTCATGACCGGCGCCATGTCGTCCCCTCCGGCCCATCTTCAAGGACGATGCCCTCGGCTGCGAGCTCATCGCGAATGCGATCGGCAGCCGCGAAGTCGCGCCGCGCCTTGCCTTCGGCGCGCTCGGCGATGCGAGCTTCGATCTGTTCTTCAGAAAGCGACTGAGTCACTTTTGCCTCGAAAAACTGAGGCTCATTCGCGAACACACCAGGATAGAGGTGCTGCGTGAGACGACCCTTTGCCCAATTCTCACCAGTGTTGCTTAACAGTCCCAAGAGAGCCCCACTTGCTTTCAATCGTTGTGGGTCTTGCAAACTCATGAGCCGAGTGAGCGCAAGCGGGGTATTAAGGTCGTCCCTGAGGGCCTCCACGACACCTGCGTCTGGATCGCCAGCTTCAGCGTCTCCAACCGCTCGATGAAGCCTATCCAGGTTGGTCTTCGCCTGAGCCACAACGTCGTCCGTCCAGGTCAAAGGCTGCCGGTAATGCGCCGATAGTAGCGCCAATCGTAGCGTCTCGCCGCGATGGCCCTGCGCCAGCAGTTCAGCCGGCGTCACGATATTCCCCAGCGACTTCGACATTTTCTCCGCGCCCATGTCGACGAAGCCGTTGTGCACCCAATAGCGAGCGAGCGGGGCCCCGCCATGCGCGCAGCGGCTCTGCGCGATCTCGTTCTCGTGGTGCGGGAAGATGAGGTCGAGCCCGCCGCCGTGGATGTCAATCGTTTCGCCCAGATGCGCGCCGATCATCGCCGAGCATTCGATGTGCCATCCCGGGCGGCCGCGGCCCCACGGTGAATCCCACCCAATCACGCTCTCATCGCTCGGCTTCCACAGAACGAAATCGGCGGGATCGCGCTTGTACGGCGCCACCTCGACCCGCGCGCCGGCAAGCATCGCGTCGCGGTCGCGGCGGCTCAATGCGCCGTATTCCGCGTCGGACGGCACGTTAAACAGCACATGCCCTTCCGCCTCATAAGCATTCCCAAGCCCGATCAGCGCCAAGATCATCGCAATCATCGGCCCGATCTCGGCGGTCGCGTGCGGCGCGATGTCCGGCGGCGCGACGCCAAGCGCGCCCATGTCCTCGATATAATGCCGCTCGTAGCGCTCGGTGATGACCGAGGCCTCAACCCCTTCCGCCTCTGCCGCGGCGATGATCTTGTCGTCGACGTCGGTAACGTTGCGGGCATAGACCAGGCTATCCATGCCGTACTGATGCCGGATCAGCCGGGCGAGGGTATCGAACACCACCGCCGGCCGGGCGTTGCCGATGTGCGCGCGCCCGTAGACCGTCGGCCCGCAGACATACATCGTGATGCGCTTGGGATCGGCCGGCTCGAACGCTCGCTTCTCGCGGGCCATGGTGTCGTACAGCCGGATCATGCCGGGTTGACTCGCAACCGGCGCTTCTCGACCCAGTCGACGATCGCCAGTCCGCTCGCATTGAGCAGCGGATAGGTTCGCGAGCTCGTCATCCATTCGGGCCGCTCGGCCTCGGGACCGTAGACCATGTCGGTCGCGAGATTGGCGAGCAGGAAGAACAGCGTCGCGCCGAGCAGTCCCTTGATCATCCCGAACCCGCCGCCCAGCACCCGATCGACCGGCCCCAGCACCGACTTGCGCGTCTTGCCGCTAATCGATCGCGCCAACAGCTTGACCAGCAGGAAGCTCGGAATGAACAAGAGCGCGAACGCCACGACGGCTGCGCCGGCTGCCGTACCGACCATGTCGGTCAGCCCCGTCGACAGCTGCGTGTGGAACAGCTTGAGCATGGCGATCGCCACCACCCAGGCGAACAGCGACAGCACTTCGTGGACGAAGCCGCGAACGAAGCCAATGATCGCTCCGCCGCCCAGCAGCAGGATGACGAAGATGTCGAGCGCGCTCATCGAGGTGCGGCTAGCGGTCTATCGGTCGGTTCACCAGCCAAGATTAGCGGCCGAGGATATGATCCGCGAGCGCCTTCAGATTGGCGAACTCGGCCAGGGCAATGCCGTCTCCGCCCTTGATCCCCGGCGGCACCCACGCCGTGTCGAAGCCGAGCTTGGCGGATTCCTTGAGCCGCAGCGGCGCATGAGCGACCGGCCGCACCTCGCCCGACAGCGCGATCTCGCCGATCACCACGCACTCGCTCGGCACCGGCCGCTCAGCCAGCGCGGAGATCAGCGCCGCCGCAACCGCGAGGTCGGCGGCTGGGTCCGACAGCTTGTACCCCCCAGCGACGTTCAAATAGACCTCGGCGGTCGCGAAGCTCAGCCCGCAGCGTGCCTCGAGCACCGCGAGGATCATCGCCAGCCGGCCCAAATCCCAACCGACCGCCGCCCGCCGCGGGGTGGCGCCGCTCGCCAGCCGCACCGTCAACGCCTGGATTTCGACCAGCACCGGGCGCGTCCCTTCCAGTGCGGGAAACACGCTGGTGCCTGTGACCGGCTCGGAGCGGCGGGTGAGGAACAGCGCCGACGGGTCGGGAACCTGCGACAGCCCCGCCCCCTGCATCGCGAACACGCCGATTTCATCCGTTCCGCCGAAGCGGTTCTTCATCGCCCGCAGGATTCGATACTGATGGCTGCGCTCGCCTTCGAAGCTCAGCACCGTGTCGACCATATGTTCGAGCACGCGCGGCCCGGCGATGCTGCCGTCCTTGGTGACATGGCCGACGAGCACCACCGCGCTGCCCTGCTCCTTGGCGAAGCGCACCAGCTCCTGCGCCGAGGCCCGTACCTGGCTGACGGTCCCGGGAGCGCCCTCGATGAGGTCGGAATGCATGGTCTGGATCGAATCGATCACCAGCAGCGCCGGCGGCTCGGCCTCGACCGTGGTCAGGATATCGCGCACCGAGGTCGCGGCGGCGAGAAGCACCGGCGCCTTGCCCAGGCCCAACCGCACCGCGCGTAATCGAATCTGCTCGGCCGACTCCTCGCCGGAGACATAGACGACGCCCTGCCCCTGCTCGGCCAGCTTCGCTCCAACTTGGAGCAGTAAGGTCGACTTGCCGATCCCGGGGTCGCCGCCGACCAGCATTGCCGATCCGGGCACGATGCCGCCGCCGATCGCCCGGTCGAACTCGGCGATCCCGGTCGCGAACCGCGCCGGCAGCGCGACGGCGCTATCAAGCCCAACCAGCTCGATGGTCCGCCCGCCACCGCGCAAATTATGCTTGGCCGCGAAGATGCTCGAGACCTCGGCCGCTTCCTGGATCAGCGTGTTCCACTTGGCGCAATCGGCGCATTGACCCTGCCAGCGGCTGCTGATCGACCCGCAGGCCTGACAAACATAACGGATTTTGGGCTTGGCCATGGGCGCAGGTTAGCGAATCGCCAAGGTTTGTCCTAGTGGCCTGCGGATGGGATTCGGGCGGGAAAAAGGAGGACATATGCCCTACGCGACCGCCAAGGATGGCACCCGGATCTACTATAAGGATTGGGGCCAGGGCCGCCCGGTGGTGCTGGTCCACGGCTGGCCGCTCAGCAGCGATACGTTCGACGATGCCGCGCTCGCGCTGGCCGAGAAGGGCTTTCGCGTTATCGCCCACGACCGCCGCGGCTTCGGCCGCTCGGACCAGCCGTGGGTCGGCTATGACTACGACACCTTCGCCGACGACGTCGCCGCGGTCCTCGACCATGCCAAGGTCGACCAGCCGATCGTTCTCACCGGTTTCTCGATGGGGGGCGGCGAGGTCGCGCGGTTCCTCTCCCGCCACAAGGCGCTTCCGGTCAGCCACGCCATTCTGATCGGCTCGGTCGTGCCCTACCTCCTCAAG
>JBKJYX010000067.1:0-4162 GCA_046715575.1 Sphingomicrobium sp.
AGATGCCAGCTGGACGGATTATGCGGGCCGAGCGCCGCCAGGTCGAAGCGCTCGAGCTGCTTGAGGATCGCGAACACCGTGGTGCCGCCCGACGACACGGGGCCCATGCCGCAGATGCGGTGGCCGCGATAGCTGCCGCACACCGGGGCACGGGATTTGGCCTCGTACGTTGCCACGTCACCGACCGTCATCGGCGACGGATTGCGCGCACTGCCGTTGACCGAGGCGACGATCGCTTGCGCGTTGGGGCCGACATAAAAACTGTCCGGTCCGCGCGTCGCCAGCTGATCGAGGAACGCGGCAAAGGCGGGATTGCGGATGATCGTTCCGACGGCCAGCGGCTTGCCGTCCGGGGTAAAATACAAAGCACGTGCGGCGGCGGTCAAAGCCGCGACGCTGCTGCCTTCGTCATCGCCGCGGGCCAGCGCGAAATGAAGCCGCGGAGTCACCGCGAACCCCTCGCGGGCAAGCCGGATCGCGGGCTCGAACAACACCGCCCAGGGCAGCTTGCCGTGCTTGGCGTGGACCATCGCCATCAGCCGCACATTGCCCGGCACCCCGACGCTCTTGCCCCCGGGAACCGCCTCATCGAACGACATCGGCTGGCCGTCTTTCAAGAACCAGTTTGGCCCCGCCGCGGCCGGCGCGGTTTCGCGGCCGTCATAGGTGACTGGAGCGCCGCCGCGAGCCGAATAGACCATGAAGCCACCGCCGCCGATGCCCGAGCTTTGCGGCTCGACGACATTGAGCGCGAGCAGCGTGGCGATCGCCGCATCGGCGGCATTGCCGCCCCGCCGCAAGATCTCGGCGCCGGCCTCGGCGGCGCGAGGATCGGCGGCGCTGACCATGCCTGTCCCGAGCGTCGCCGAGCCGCCCGGCGGGCCGGCTTGAGTGGGGGGCAGGGTCGCGCAGGCCGTGAGGGCAAGGGCGGCGAGGGGAGGTATGAAGCGCTTCAACATCGGCTTCGGCTACTCGCTCCCTACCGCCTCGGCAATGCAGGCGAAGCCGGCGCGGTCCAGGCGCCGAGCCAGCCCGAGTGCAATACGGCGGGCGATTCCCGGGCCGTAATAGACCATCGCGGTGTACAGCTGGACGAGGCTGGCGCCGGCGCGGATTCGCGCCCAGGCGTCGTCGGCACTGGCGATTCCGCCGACGCCGATCAACGGCATTTCGCCGCCGCTGGCGCTGCGAAATCGACGCAGGGTTTCAAGAGCGAGCGGTTTCAGCGGCTCTCCCGAAAGGCCGCCGGCTTCGCCAGCGTGGCGGGATTTGAGCGGCGGCCGCGAGACTGTGGTGTTGGCGACGATCAACGCGTCGATGCCGTGCTCGAGCGCGGCCCGGACGATCCGCTCGGGGTCGCCGTCGCCGAGATCCGGCGCGACCTTGAGGAACACGGGAGGACCTTTCGCCGGCCGCGACTCCCGCACCGCCGCCAGCAAGTCATCGAGTGCACCCTGGTCCTGAAGTCCGCGCAATCCCGGCGTGTTGGGCGACGAGATGTTGATCGTCAGGTAGCGGGCGACGCCGGCCATCGCACGGACGCCCGAGACATAGTCGGCGATGCGCCCATCAGTTTTTTGGCCATTGCTGTCCTTGTTGGCGCCGATATTGACGCCGATCGGGCCGCGATTGCAGCGCTGCAGCCGCTCAAACGCCGCGACCTGCCCGCGATTGTTGAAGCCCAGGCGGTTGATCACCGCGCGGTCCTCGCGCAGCCGGAACAGCCGGGGCCGGGGATTGCCCGGCTGCGGCCGCGGCGTGACCGTCCCGACCTCGACGAAGCCGAAGCCGAGTCCGAGCATCTGCTCAGGCACCTCGGCGTCCTTGTCGAACCCGGCGGCGAGACCGACCGGCGATGCGAAAGTCAGCCCGGCGACGGTGGATTTCAGCGAGTCCGGAAAAGGCGGCGGCCTGCGGGTCGGCAGGAGCTTGAGCGCCGCAATGGTCGCACGGTGCGCGGCCTCCGCGTCGAGCATGAACGCGAATGGGCGAAGAAGCGGGTAAAGGGTCATTCAGTCCAGTCGTTGGTCGAAGAATCGTCACCCCGGCCTTGAGCCGGGGCCCGCCTTTCTTCAAGGAGAAGGCGGATGCCGGATCAAGTCCGGCATGACGAAAATTTGGAGGACACCGAAGTGAAGCCCTTTCTCCTGCTGGCCTCGGCCGCCCTGCTCGCCGCCTGTGCGACCACTCCCCCGCCGCCGCCGATGGTGCCGCCCGTCGGCGATGCGACGCCTGCACCGGTCGCACCGCCGGCGGCCATTCCCGCCAAAAACGCCGAGCTTACCGCCTTTTTCGACCAGGTCGACCAGGCCGAACTGGCGATGTCGCCGCTGGCCAAGGCCTTCCGCGGCATCAAGGACGCCGACTATGGCAAGTGGGATCAGTTCACCGACGAGGATACGCTCGCCCAGCGCGAGCTCGGCCGCCGCCATGCCGCCGAGCTTCAGCAGCGCTTCAACCGGTCCCAACTCTCACCCGAGGACCAGCTGAGCTACGACCTCTTCCTCTATCGCAATGCCCGCTCCGAATCGCTCTTCCCCTACCGCGACTATGGCTACGTCTTCGACCAGATGAACGGCAATCAGAGCGACGGCCCGGCCTTCCTCATCAACATCCACAAGGTCGACAATGTCGCCGACGCGGACGCCTACGTCTCCCGCATCCGCGAAATCGCCCGCTACCTCGACCAGTCGGTCGAAGAAGCCCGCGAGCGGCAGGCGCTCGGCGTGCTGCCGCCCAAATGGGTGTTCCCTTATGTGATCGCCGATTCGAAAAACGTCATCACCGGCGCGCCGTTCGGTCCCGGCGACGACAGCGCGGTGTGGGCCGACCTCAAAGCGAAGGTGGGCAAGCTCAACATTGATGCGGCGACGAAAACCCGGCTGCTCGATGGCGGCAAGGCGGCGCTCGTCAACGACCTTCGTCCAGCCTACCGGCGCGTCATCGCCCTGATGCAGGCGCAGCAGAAAGCGGCGGGCAGCGACGACGGCATCTGGCGCTTCGCCAACGGCACCGCGCAGTACCAGACGCTGCTCAAATTCTACACGACGGTCGATATGACGCCGGACCAGGTCCACGAGCTGGGACTGGCGCAGGTGGCACGAATCCACGGCGAAATGGCCGCGATCAAGGACCGGGTCGGCTTCAAGGGATCGCTGCAGGATTTCTTCGTGCACATGCGCGAGGGCAAGCAATATTATTATTCGAACGATGCCGCGGGCCGGCAACGTTATCTCGACGAGACCGACAAGGCCTTGAAGCAAACGATGGCCGCGGTGCCGCGCTTCTTCGGCCGGACGCCCAAGTCGCAGCTGCTGGTCAAAGCCGTCGAGCCGTTCCGCGAGAAGAGCGCCGGCAAGGCCTTTTACCAGGACCCGCCGCCGGACGGTTCGCGGCCGGGAACCTATTACGTCAATTTGTACGACATGAATGCCATGCCTTCGACCGAGGTCGAGGCCCTGTTCTGCCACGAGGGCATTCCGGGCCACCACCTCCAGGGCGCCTTGCTGTCCGAGCTCGGCAAGGGCGAGGTGCCGCCGTTCCGCCAATTCTCCGGCTACACGGCGACCGACGAAGGCTGGGGCCTCTATGCCGAAAAATTGTGCACCGAAATGGGGATGTACAAAGATCCGTATCGCGATTTCGGCCGGCTCCAGCTCGAGCTACACCGCGCGATCCGGCTGGTGGTCGACTCAGGCATCCACCACAAGCGCTGGAGCCGGGGCCAGGCGATCAAATATGTCGAGGACAATAGCGCCGACGCCAAAGGGGGAATCGTCAAGGCGATCGAGCGCTATGTCGTCTATCCCGGGCAGGCGACGGCCTACATGGTCGGCAAGTTGAAGATCGAGGAGCTGCGCCGCAAGGCGGAGGCGGCGCTCGGGCCTAAGTTCGACGTCAAGGGCTTTCACGACACCGTGCTGCTGGCCGGCTCGATGCCGCTCGGCATGCTCGAGAAGCGCGTCGACAACTGGATTGCGCGCCAACGGAGTTGAAGTTTCGGGCATTTCGGCCTAAATCGGACTGGAAAGCTCCGAATAAGCAAAATGCGACTGACCCAACTTGCCGACTATGCGGTCGTGATGATGGCCGCGGCCGCCCGCCGCGCGGCCTTTTCAGCCAAGGGGCCCGTGCGCGTGTCCGCGGGCGAGCTCGCGCAGGA
>JBKJYX010000068.1:0-4690 GCA_046715575.1 Sphingomicrobium sp.
CCCGATTCGCCTGACCCAGCTGGCCCATGGCCTGCCGGTCGGCGGCGAGCTCGACTATCTCGACGAAGGCAC
Source organism: Sphingomicrobium sp. (assembly GCA_046715575.1). Classification (GTDB taxonomy): domain Bacteria; phylum Pseudomonadota; class Alphaproteobacteria; order Sphingomonadales; family Sphingomonadaceae; genus Sphingomicrobium. The sequence continues at coordinate 73 of JBKJYX010000068.1, forward strand.
GCTGGCGCAGGCGCTGAGGGCGCGCCGTCCGATTGCTTGAAGCGGCCCGCGCGGACGACTAAATAACACCCATGGCCATCCTGCCCATCGTCGAGGTCCCGGACCCGCGCCTGCGCCAGATTTCCTCGCCCGTGAAGGAGGTCAACGACGAGGTGCGCGCGCTGATCAGGGACATGTTCGAGACGATGTACGACGCGCCCGGCATCGGCCTCGCCGCGATCCAGGTCGGGGTTCCCATCCGCGTCCTGGTGATGGACCTGCACGAGCCCGAGGAAGAGGGCGGCGAACCGGTCAACGACCCGCGGGTGTTCATCAACCCCGAAATCCTTGCCCATTCAGACGAGGAAGTGCCCTATCTCGAGGGCTGCTTGTCGGTGCCCGACCAATATGCCGAGGTCGAGCGCCCGGACCATATCCGCGCTCGCTGGCTGGATGAGCATGGCAAGCAGCATGAGGAGCAGCTCGACGGGTTGCTCGCGGTCTGCCTCCAGCACGAGATCGACCATCTCGAGGGAATTCTCTTCATCGACCATTTGTCGCGGTTGAAGCGGGAGATGGTGATGAAAAAGCTCACCAAGATGCGGAAAGATCGCGGCCTGAGAGCCGCTTAGGCCAACTCGACCAGCGACAGCGCCGCGTTGCGGCAGTCGTCGGCGCATTCCCGGCACATGATCGCGCAAAGCTTGCAATGCTCGTGGTCATGGCGGTCGCATTCTGCGGCGCAGGCGTCGCACACCCGGGCGCATAGCTCGAGCATCTCCTTGAGCACGGCTTCGTTGGAGCCGCTGCGGCGCAGTCCAAGGTTGGTGGTCGCGTCGCAAACATCGGCGCAGTCGAGGCAGGCGCGGATGCACTGGGTCAGATCCATGGCCTCGGCCGCGCAGGCATCCGCGCACGACAGGCACATCTTGGCGCAATACATCGCGTGATGGACGGCATCGCCCAGCGGCTGGTTGACGTGCCCTTGGGCGCCGGGATGCAGCGCGATCATCTTGCGGATGGACATGGTGTTCTCCTCGTCTTTGCGAGCATAGCGAAGCAATCCAGCTTTGTGCGAAATGGATTGCCGCGTCGCTGCGCTTCTCGCAATGACAACCTCTTGAGCAACGCCGGCGCGCAAGCTAAGTTCGCTATTCGTTCCGGTGGAGTGGCGGATGGACCTGAGTGTCATTCTGATCGTGGTGATCGCGCTCGGGTTGGGCGCATTGATCGGCTGGCTGATCGGCAGCCGCGCCGGCGCTGCCGGCGCGCATGTGATCGATTCGCTACGGCTCCAGCTCGATGCGGTCATCAAGGAGCGTGACGATAATCGCTCGGCGGCGAGCGAGCTGGCGATTTTGCGCGCCGCCCAGGAAGAGCGCGAACGTTCGTTCGAGCAGCAGATCGAGGCGCTGCGCGAAGCCAAGGAGAGCCTATCGGCGCAGTTCCACGAGATCGGCGGCAAATTGCTCGGCGAAGCGCGCAAAGCGTTCCTCGAACAAGCCGGGGAGAAATTCACCCAGGCCGTGACGCCGGTCGAGGCGCTGCTCAAGAGCTACCAGGAGAAGCTCCAGACGGTCGAGAAGGAGCGCGTCGACCACTATGCGGGCCTCCGCGAGGCGGTCGAGCTGGTGCGGACCGGGCAGGGGCAGGTGCGCGACGAAACCCGCAATTTGGTCAACGCGCTGCGTTCGTCCCCGAAGGCGCGCGGGCGCTGGGGCGAGCAGTCGCTGCGCAACGTACTCGAGCAGTCGGGCCTAAGCCCCTATGCAGATTTCCGCACCGAAGTGTCGGTCGATGGCGAAGACGGCAAGCTGCGCCCGGACGTCGTCGTTCGGCTGCCCGGCGGGCGCCAGCTGATCATCGACGCCAAATGCTCGTTGAATGCTTATCTCGACGCCTGCGAGGAGGTCGACGAGGACAAGCGCCTGGCCTGCCTGCGCGCCCACGTCGTGTCGATCCGCAATCACGCCCAGCAACTGGGCTCGAAGGCCTATTGGGCGCAGTTCGGCGACAGCGCCGACTATGTCGTAATGTACATCCCCGGCGAGCATTTCCTGACCGCCGCGCTCGAGCAGGACGAAGGACTGTGGGACTGGGCGTTCGAGCGCCGCGTGCTACTCGCGACCCCGACTAATCTGGTCGCCATCGCCCGCACCGTCGCAAGCGTCTGGCGGCAGGAAACGCTCAACGAAGCCGCCGATGAAATTGCCAGCCTTGGCAAAGAGTTATACTCTCGTCTTGCGACGATGGCTGAGCACATGAGCCGGATGGGCAAGAACCTCGCGACCGCCAACACCGCCTACAATCAGATGGTCGGCAGCTTCGAAAGCCAGGTGTTCACCCAGGCCCGGCGCTTCGAGACCCTGGGCGCGGGCGGCGCCAAGGTGATCGAAAGCCCGCCGATGGTCGAGGCGAGCCCGCGGCCGCTGACAAAGCTGGCGGCAACGCCGGCCTCGGCCAATGAGGACGATGCGGCGGCCTAAGGTCTAATCCCCTCGCAGCAGCGAGATCGATCCGGCGGCGTTGGCAAGGGTGAGCCGATCGCCCGAGATCCAGCTCATGCGCATCGGCTGGCCGAGAATGGCAAAGCCCCATCGTTCAAAGGTCATCAATGGCACAATTGTCGGCGGATCGCTCTCGCACGCCATTTCGGTGGCTCGGCTGGGGCCGGGCCCGGGTCGAACGGTGTCACCGATGACGGCGTAACCGCCACTCAAGGTGTTGCAGCCCATCGCCGCGGTGAGCGTGCCTCGGCCGAATTCCACCTGAAATCGGCTCGATCGCGGCGTCGGCTGCCCGTTGATGGCGGTGACGTGCCAGCGCGTGCCTTCGAAAGTCCGCGCGTCGACCGCAATGCTGGTGCATGAAACGGCGAAAATCAGCGCGCAAGCGGCGGCCCCGTTTCGCATGTTTATTGTCCTAGTGACCGCCGCAGCCGGTGAAGCGGCGGCCGTCGACATTGACCTGCACCTTGTCGGGGTAGGTGCGGTCGCTCATCCCGTCGCTGCACTGCGAATGGACGATATTCACCTCGAGGCGCGGCGTCCGGTAGATTTCACCGGCGATGCCGACAATGACCGTCGGGGTTGGCTCAGCGACGCGAAGATTGTTGCCGCGATCGGTGAAGATCATCTGGCGCGGGTCGATGGTCAGGTCCCAGAAGGGCTCGGTGCCGACCGCCCGGTAAACCCCACCGGGCGGGTTGGGCGTGATTGGAGGCGCGGGCGGCGGTGGGCCGTAACAGGCGGCGAGCAGCGCCAGTGGCGCGAGTGCGAGGAGACGCTTCATGCCCGAACCAACCCCGTACCGGGTCAGCGAGTTCCCTTAGCCCCGCCAGCTCGCCTTGACCTGGAAGGCCATCACCGCCGCCGCCACCGCCGCATTGAGGCTGTCGGCTCGCCCGGCCATCGGGATCTTGACTAGGCTGTCGCACGCCGCCTCGTAATCGGCCGGCAAGCCCTGCTGCTCATTGCCGATCAGGAGGAAGCAGGGGGCGTGATAGTCGGCGTCGAGATAGTCGGTCGTCGCCTTGAGGCTGGTGCCGACCAATTGGCCGGGCCCGGTTCGCAGCCAGGCAATGAACTCATCCCAGCGCGCGGTGGCGATGGCTTGGGTGAACACCGCCCCCATCGATGCCCGCACCGCCTCGACCGAGAAGGGATCGGCGCTGTCGTCGACCAGGATCAGCCCGCCGGCGCCAACCGCGTCGCCGGTCCGCAGGATCGTGCCGAGGTTGCCGGGGTCGCGCAGCGCCTGCGCGACGATCCACAGCCGCGCCGACGAGCGATTGATATGCTCCAGTAAAGTCTCCGGCTGCCGGTACGCTCCCAGCAGCATCTGCGGATTGTCCTTGCCCGACATCTTGGCGAGGATATCCGGCGTAGTTTCGATCGCCTCACCGCCCGCGGCCTCGGTCGCGGCGATGATCTCGGCGGCCAGCGGATGCTCGGCTCCCGCGGCGGAAAAGGCGATGATTTCGGGCAGGCGGCCGCTGTCCCGCGCCTCGGCGATGATCCGCAGGCCCTCGGCGAGGAACAGGCGTTCCTCCCGCCGCGCCTTTTTGTCGCGCAGCGAGCGCAGCCTTTTGACGGTCGTGTTCGAGAAAGAGGTGATGTGGCGGGGCATCAATCTTCCCCAAAGCGCTCCTCGATCAGCGCGGTCAATTTCTCCAGCGCCTGCTCGGCATACGCCCCGTCGACGTGGATGATGATGCTGTCACCCATCGCCGCGCCGAGCATCATCAGGCCCATGATCGAGGTGCCGCAGACGCGGTTGCCGTCTTTTTCGACCTCGATCACCGCATCGAGCCCGCTGGCCATGGTGACGAATTTCGCGCTCGCTCGCGCGTGCAGGCCGCGCTGGTTCTCGATTCGGACTTCGCGCTGGAGTGCGGTCAAGCCGCCGCTTCCCCGAGGATCTCCGAGGCGACCGAGATATATTTGCGCCCGGCTTCGCGCGCCGCCGTCACCGCGGCATGGACGCCCATCGCCTTGCGCGCGCTTTCGAGCCGGATCAGCATCGGCAAATTGACCCCGGCGATGACCTCGATGTTCTCGCTTTTCATCAGGCTGATGGCGAGGTTCGACGGCGTCCCCCCGAACAAGTCGGTGAGGATGATCGCGCCATCGCCCAGGTC
>JBKJYX010000069.1:0-3560 GCA_046715575.1 Sphingomicrobium sp.
CTCCTAAAGTCCTAGAGGCGCGACGTGATGCCGCCAGCGGGCGGCTCGGAAATGAACCCGACCCGGGCGAATCCGGCACGTTGCATGGTGTAAACCGCACCGCCGATACATTTGTACGGCGTGTTGATGTCGCCGCGGATATGCGCCTCGGGCATATTTTCCTCGGTGATGTTGTCGACCCCGCCGACCGCCTCGATCTGGTCCTCGAGCTTCTTCACCGCTTTGTCGACCAGCTGCTGGCTGTTGACCTTCTGCAGGTTCCAATAAACTTCGCACGTCCCGTCGGCGGCGCCCTTGACCGACAAATTGACGTTCTCCGGCTTGGTCGTCGTCGGTTCGAACCGGACGTTCGGCAGCTTGACCGGAACCGTCTGCAAGACCACCGGAACGGTGATCAGGAAGATGATCAGGAGCACCAGCATCACGTCGACCAGCGGCGTGGTGTTGATGTCGGACATGGGGACGTCGTCACCCTCTTCCGCGGGGCCTACACTCATCGACATACGGTCTTGGCCTTCTCTTTTGTTTCGCCCCCGGTCCGAACCGGCGGTTTAGCGCCGGTTCGAAACAAGGTGCGCCAACTAAACGCGGTCGGCGGGTGCCGGGGCGCCGGTGCGAAGCGGCTCGCTGGGGCGCTGGGGCGGAGCACCGCTCGACTTGGCCTGCGCGCCGCCGGCGACGCCGGCCATGCGCGGCTTCACCTTGCCGTTCGACACCAGATAGCCGTGCAAATCGTTGGTGAAGGCGGCGAGATCCTCCATGATCGATTTGTTGCGGCGGATCAGCCAGTTGTAGGCCAGCACCGCCGGAACCGCGACCACCAGGCCGAGCGCGGTCATGATCAGCGCTTCGCCGACGGGGCCGGCGACGACGTCGATCGACGCCTGACCGGATGCACCGATCTTGATGAGCGCACGATAGATACCGATGACGGTACCGAACAGGCCGATGAACGGGGCCGTCGAACCGACCGTCGCGAGGAAAGCCAGGCCTTCGCCGAGCCGCGCGCCGATCGCCCCCTGGCTGCGGGCCAGGCTGGTGGCCATCCAGTCGTGGCGGTCGATCGGGTCGTCGAGCTTGTCATGCTGTTCCTGGGCAAGCAGCGCGTCATCGACGATCGAGCGATAGGCGCTCCTCGGCTCGAGCTTGGTCGCGGCTTCGCGAAGGTTGGGCGAATTCCAGAAGCTGGCTCTGACCTTGCGGCCCTGGCTCATGATTTTCTGTTGCTGCATCAACTTCGTAAACAGGATGTAAAATGTGCCTAGCGACATGATCACCAGGATGATGAAGGTCGTCCAGGCGATGATACCACCCTCCGTCAGGGCCTGCATCAGGCCATAGGGATTGGCGGCTTCGGGTGGGGCTGTTTGCATGATCGTTCTACTTTCCTCTTTTAGATTGCGTTGTTGCTGGGGCGGTTATCCTGCGATCCGCCAGGTGATCCTCTGCGCGTGCGTTCCGGATGTCGGATTGCCGCTGCTGTCCCTCGCCGGGGTGAATTTCGCGCGGCTAGTCAGGATCCGGCAAGTCGTGGAATCGAGCGTCTTGGAACCGCTGGATGCAGTGACGCTGCAGCCGCTAACGCGCCCATTGGTGCCGATCGAAAGCGACACGGCGACCGTGCCCTGCTCTTCGCGATCAAGTGCGCTTGGCGGATAATCGGTGTCGCGGATCAGTCCCTGAAGGTTGCCGCTCGCGCTGCGCGGCGGCACCGTCCTTACCGCGGGCGGCGCGGGCGGCGCCGGCGGCGCCCGGGGCGTGATCTGCGGCGGCGGCGCGACCGGAGTCGAGACGATCGGCGGCGCCGTCTGGTTGATCCGCACTAACGGCGGCGGCGCGACGATCTGCGGCGGCGGCGGGGTGTCGGTCTGCTCGGGTGGCGGCGGCGTTTCTTCAGGCGGAGGCGGCTCTTCCGTAACGTCGAAAGTCTTCAAATCCTCCATCGCCTTCTTGGCGACATTATATGCGAGGCCAGTCACCAGCGCATAACCGAGCGCGACGTGGAGGAGCGCAACGACGATGATTGCCGGCGTCCGGTTGGTGCTCATTTGTTTCTTTTGGGCGTAGGACATTAAGCCGCAATTCTCCTCACCGAGCCGCTGGATGAGCGGTCAAACCGAGCGTTCGGACGCGCGCCCAGTCTGTCAAATTCATCTGCCGACATATCAAGATAACATCGGCCACAAGCGCGCTTCCTTATAACTGGCTCAAAGGCCGTGCAACGGATTTTGTTCCACAGCCGCAAGGTGCGCCGCAAAAGCGCCAGTGTGAATCGATTAAATGAGAAGTGAATCAACTGAATGACGCGATTTCCACCCCAACCCCGCGAGCGTCGTCGTAAATGTCGGGCTTGGCGGTCGCCACCCTCAACGCCTTGACGCCGCGCATTGCGGCGAACCGTTGGTAAATCGCGTGGGCCAGCGTTTCCTGGAGATTGTACCGTCGCGTGACCGCCAACGATTCGACCTCGGTGCGCAGATAGTCATAGTCCCACGCGTGGGCTGGATCGTCCTTCGGCGGGGGCGACACATCCTCGAGCCAGATTTCGACGGTAATCAGGAGGCGCTGCGGCTGGCCGATCTCGAACTCGTGAAAACCGATATCGGCCTGGACCTCGAGCGAGTCGAGAAGGATCCGGCTGGACCGCACGCGCAGATGGTCGGGCACCAGCCCGTCGAGCTTGGGTTCGCCCTGCTTGGTGTCGTCGCGCGTCATTTTCTTTCCAAGAACTGCACATCGCGCTCCAGCGACCAGAAACGCTGCCCGCCGTCGATGGTCAGCACTTCCCCGGTAACCGCCGGCGATGCAATCAGATAGCGCAGCGCGGCGACGACATCGCTGGGCTCGACCGCCCGCCGCAAGGGATTCGCCTGGCTCATCGCGGCAAAATTCTCCTCGCTCTGGCCGGCCGAGCGCAGCATCAGCGCTGGCGCGATGCCATTGACCCGGATGCCCTTGGACGCGAGCGCCCGCGCGGCGAGTTCGGTCAGCCCGGCAAGCGCCTGCTTGGATAAGGTGTAGCTCAGAAAATCGGGGTTCGGCGCAGCCAATTTGGCGTCGAGCAAATTGACCACCAGCGCATCGGCGGCGCCGTCATGCGCGGCCGCGAACGCCTGTGTCAAAAAGATCGGCGCGCGAACGTTGACCGCCATGTGGGCGTCGAATTCGGCCGTGTCGAAGGCGCCAATATCGTCCCACGCGAAACGTGCGGCATTGTTCACCAGCAACCGCACCGGCGGCAGTCCTTGGGCGCCGGCGAAGATCCGCTTGGCGCAGCCGGGATCGACCAGGTCCGCCGCGACCTTGATCGTTCCGTCGGGAACCTGATCGCCGACGCTGCGCACATGAGCGACCACCGCCCATCCATCGGCAATCAAGGCGCGCGAAATCTCCGCACCGACGCGCTTGCCGGCTCCGGTGACGATCGCGGTTCGCTGCTCGCTCATTTCACCGTCATTGCGAGGAACGCAGTGATGAAGCAATCCAGTCCATGCCTTGTCGCCGAGCAAAAGGCGTGGATTGCTTCGCTCCACTCGCAATGACAGAGGGCGGTATGCCCG
>JBKJYX010000070.1:0-3228 GCA_046715575.1 Sphingomicrobium sp.
GTCGTCAGGAAACCGCCGCCCACTCCGAACATGCCCGACAAGACACCGACCAGCAGCCCCAATGCGACAATGAACAGCGCGTTGACCGACTGGCCGGCGATCGGGAGGTAAATGTCCATGTCGAGCCCGAATCCCTAGCCGCAAAGCGTAGGCAAGGCCAAGCTAGGGCCGCGATGGGCGTGGGCTTAAAAGTCCGCGGCGCCCTTAGAAGTTCGCAGCAAGAGTGAGCGCGGGTCCCGATCCGGGCTCGGCGTTGCCGGCGAGCCGCTGCCGCCAGTCGAGGTGCACGCGCATGTTGTTGCGAACGCGCATCGACACCCGCGGGCCAGCGTCGACGCGATAAATCCCCGGCTGGACACCGCCCCACAGCCCGAAACCGGCCGAAAACCGCCCGAACAGCGGTCTGGTCATGGTAAAGGCGCCGTCGGCGAACAGGTCGCGGCGGCGGGCGCCGACCACGCCGGCCTGGGCGTAGGCGTCGAGTTCGAAGCCCCACGGCATCGGCCGCTGATAGACGCCGCCTTCGATGAACATGGCGAACGCCGATCGCCCGCCGCCGGTGCGGCCGATGGCCTGGCGGCGCTCGGCGGTCAGCGAGATCGGGATCGATCGGAATGGAGTTACGCGAAGGCCCGCGGCAATCTCACCGCCGCGGGCGCCGCCGACCGGGGCGCTGCTGCGCAGCGACGCGGCGAGCAACGGCGTGACGTAATAGGTCAAACGAGCCCCCGCCTGGCTGCCGCCCAAGGTTCCGCCGGCGGCCAGCGAGGCCGGCCCCGGCCGCCCGCGCAGCAGCGCCCAGGCGGACAGCTGCAACCGGTCGACGCGCGCCTTCAACGCCGCCTGCGGCGAGCTTTGCTGGGGAACGGTGGTCGACGAGCGCCGCGCCGGCATCGACGTCGAAGCCATGCGCGACAAGGGCCACTCATCGAGCTCGGGGATCGGCGCGTAGAATACCGCGGCCGGCTCGGGGGGAACGTGCGTAAGCCGGCCGCGCCGGGGAGCGGCGAGCGATGCCTGAACAATGGGCGCTCCCCCGATGCTCACCGGGTAATAATAGATTGGGATGGCGGTTGGCGGCAGGACCGGCACGTCCGCCATCGCCTCGGTCGCCGCCGACTGAATCAGCTCGGAGCCGGCCGGTTCGATCGCCGGGAATTCGGTCGGGACGATCGCCGGAACACCGGTCGCTGCGACGGCACGCGGCGGTGCTTCGGCCCGCCCCAGGGTGAAGGCCTCGGTCCCCGGCAAGGCCCCGAGCGTCGCCGCGCGGAGGCCGGTCCAGCCAACCACGGCCAGCGTCAGGAAGCGCAGCGACGCGCTCATCTCGCAAGTTCGGTCGGGAAGATGTGAACGGTCTTGTCCCAGCGCTGGGGCCCGCCGCCGAGGTGGAGGGAAATCGCCCGTCCGGCGGCCAGCACGGCGATGACATTGCCGACCACCATCCGCGGCATCGACAGCAGACCCTGGACCCAGCCGTAGGCGGCGGTGGTGAAACAGGCACGCATGAAGATCCGCCAGGCGAGCAGCCAGGCGTTGATCTGCAGCAAGGTGACCAGCGTCGGATCGAGCCGCGCCTGGACCGGGGCACCGAGCGCTTCGGCCAGCCACAGCTGCGACCACAGCAGGGCGGCCCCATAGGCGGCGATCAGCAGCAGCGCGGCGAGCGGCCCGCGGCGGTCGCGCATCCGCATCCAGCGCTCGCCCAGCCCGCCGCGCCAGCCGAGCCGGTCCCAGCCGACCAGCGCGATTCCGCCCAGCCAGCGGGCCTTTTGCCGGACCGCGACGCCGAGGCTCGACGGGAAGTGGCCGCGGCTGGCGACCACCGACCGATCGCCGGGAGTCGCGGGCATGCGCACGAACATGGTCTTCAGGCCCAGCGCACCAACCCTGAGCCCGAGCTCATAGTCCTCGGTCATGCTGCCGCCGACGAACGGCCGGCCGTCGTGCATGGCGGCAATGCGGGCGAGCGGTTCGCGCGCGATCGCGCAACCGACGCCGGCCAGCGGGATCGACGCGCCGACCGCTTCTCGCACCACCATTTCCTTGGCGTGGGCCTCGGCGAACTCGTCGCAATAATGGCCGCTGATCCATTGCGAGCCGCGGTCAATCAGCGGCAGCACCGGAAGCTGGATCACTCCGGCCCGGTCGATCAGCCGATCGAACAGCGCCAGCTCGAGCGGATGGACGACATCCTCCGCGTCGTGGAGCACAACCGCTTTGGCAGCCTGGCGAGTCTCCAGTTCATAAGTAATCAGAGCTTGGTGGAGGAAATTGAGGCAATCGGCCTTGGTCGTCGGTCCGTCGGCTTCGACGAGAACCGGCTCGATTCTGTAATCGACGACGCTGGCGATCGCAGCGGCGGTCGCGGGATCGTTGCGGTAATGACCGACGAAAATCTGATAGTTCGGGTACTCGATGCGCTTGAGGGCAGCGCGCAGCATCGACGCGATGACCGCGGCCTCATCCCACGCGGGCACGAGGATGGCGATGAAGCCCGGTTTGCCGGGGGACGCCATCTCGCTGGCGAAGGCTCGCGGGAAGCGGCTGTAGATCGCCGCCGCGCGCCACATGCGGCGGCCGAAATAGATGATGTCGACGACGAGATCGTTGGCGGCGAAGATCAGGAATCCGATTCCGGCGAAGAGCGCAAGTTCGGCCGCAACCCGTGTAAGGAGTTCAGCCCAATCCATGTCAAGCGCGCGTCGCTATGGCGACGCGACGGGCTCGAAAAGGCTCTCTGATTCTCGGTTCATTAGCGCGGCCTCCGGGCAGCGAATCAAATTTACCGAGCGGGCCTCATTGGCATAACCTATATCAATATACAAGGTCGGTCCGAAATGGAGGGATTCCTGGCCTGGAGGCGCTTTGCCTGGGAGCTAACGGCGCGGCGGATAGCGTTCCGGGTCGATGCCGTGGGTCCACTCGGTCCGCATCTGACCATCGGCGGTCTGGACGAGCACCTGCGCGCCAGGAACGGTCTGGGCGCCCCTGATCGCGTCCTCAATCGCCGCTCGCTGGTTGGCATAAGGGCCGTGCCGCTTGCCTTGCAGCATGACGAACCATCGGCCTTGAATCTCAGTCACAATATATTGAATTCGATCCATTCTTCGCCCCTACATCGGGCGATTCGGCTCGGCGAGGCTAACCCAAGTCAACAACAAGTCCGGCAATTATATACTTGACAAAGCACACTCTGAAACTAGAGTGGGGACATGGACAACATTC
>JBKJYX010000071.1:0-2842 GCA_046715575.1 Sphingomicrobium sp.
CCTCGTCATGGATGAAGCCGCGGGCGGTGGTGATGAAATACGCGTCCGGCCGCATGCGCGCGAACTGCGCGGCGCCCATCATCTGGCGCGATTGCCGGGTCAGCGGGCAATGGACCGACACATAGTCCGACTGCGCCAGAAGATCGTCCAGTTCGACCTTTTCTCCGCCCCGCGCAGCCACCTGCTCGGCTGACAGCAGCGGGTCGAAGGCCAGGACGCGCATGTTGAAGGCGGCCTTGCAGATGCGCGCCAGATTGCCGCCGACATTGCCAATGCCGATCACGCCGAGGGTGCGGGTGTTGAGTTCACGGCCGATATAGTTGGCGCGGTCGATCGCCTGGCCGGTGCGGGCCTGGCGGTCCGCTTCGTCGATGCGCTTGGACAGCACCATCATCATGGCCAGCGCGTGTTCGGCCACGGCTTCTTTGTTGCCGCCCGATTGGTTCACGACGGCGATGCCCGCCGCGGTGCAGGCGTCCACGTCGATCGTGTCGTACCCGGCCCCGTTCGACGACGCGGCGACCAGATTGGGTGTCTGGGCAAGCAGTGCGGCGTTCACCTGCAAGCGGGGCGGGATGATCTGGCGCGAGGCGCCGATCTGATAGATATGGGCCTGCGCCAGGATGGGTGCCGTGGCGTCGTCCGGGCTGTCGGTCTCCAGTCGGTCCAGTTGCACGTCGGGCCGCTTGCCCAGCACCGCCGGGTAGGCCGTCGCCGAGGGCAGGTACCGTACGTAGAACACGCGCTTGGTGTTGGGCGCCATCGTGGTTTCCTCCTGTTGGTGGAGGACAGGATAGCACCGGGCGCCGGGGCGGCTAGAGCATGATCGCTTCTGATAGAAGCAGCGATCATGCCCTAGCCGATTGATTTGCGCGAGTGATTCACGCTTCCGGCGATTCCGCCTCCAGCGATCACGCGCTATGGTCCGTGGGTTGAGCCCGGATTCCCCATATGACGACGAATTTTCTTGTACTTTTCAGCCGAATCTGTCATGAACATCAGTGTGTTATGGTCAGATTGGATGCGCAATCATGGAACACCCAGCGGGTGAAGTGGATGACGGCTCCCTACGGGTCAATTTTGACCGCCGCTTAAGGCTGGAGTTCCATGGCAGCCGCATTACCTCAGATGGCGGAATCCTTGTCCACCGCGAACTTGACGACACGCTCGGCCTGACCGATCTGGCCGGTGACGTTTTGTCGGACGGTCGGCGCGGCAAGAACACTCGCCATCTACTGACCGGGTTGTTGCGCCAGTCGGTGTTCGGTCGCCTCGCCGGCTATGAGGACGTCAACGACGCTGACCGCCTTGCGCATGATCCGGCGATGCGGGCCGTGGTGGGCCGCGATGGGCTGGATCGTTGCGCCGCCTCGACCAGCCAGATGAGCCGCTTCGAGGCCGAATGGCTGACCAGCGAGGCCAACCTCGCCGCATTGACCGATCTGTCCGGCGCCTGGATCGACCGGGTGCACACGCGCAAGCCGCAGACCACCATCGTGCTCGACATGGACAGCAGCGTCAGCGAGACGCACGGCGCGCAGGAGGGCGCCGCCTATAACGGTCACTTCGGCTGCACCTGCTACCACCCTCTGTTCGTGTTCAATCAATTTGGCGATCTGGAGAGGTGCAGCCTGCGGCCGGGCAACGTGCACAGTGCCGCCGACTGGCGTGATGTGCTGGAGCCGGTGGTGGCCCGATACCGGGGCAGGATGAAGCGCCGGTACTTTCGTGGCGATGCCGCCTACGCCAACCCCGGTATCTACGAGTTCTTGGAATCCGAGGGCTATAAATACACGATCCGGCTGCCCGCGAACGCCGTCCTTCAGGAGCGGATCGGATGGCTGCTCAAGCGTCCGGTGGGCCGGCCGCCGCATCAGGTGCGCCGCTATTACGCCAGCTTCCACTACCAAGCCGCGTCATGGAACAAGGCTCGCCGGGTGGTAGCGAAGGTCGAGTGGCATCCGGACGAGCTGTATCCGCGTGTCGGGTTCATTGTGACCAACATGGCGCGCCCGCCCGAGCGCATCGTCGCGTTCTACAACCAGCGCGGCACGGCGGAGCGGTGGATCAAGGAAGGCAAGATCGCGATCACCTGGACGCGGCTGTCGTGCAGCCGCTTCGCCGCCAACGTGGTGCGGCTGCAACTGCACGCGCTGGCCTATAATCTCGCCAACTTCCTGCGCACACTGGCGCTGCCGGAGGAGGTGAAGCACTGGTCGCTGACGACGCTGCGCGACCGGCTGGTGAAGATCGGCGCCAAGATGGTCCGCCATGGCCGGTCGATCGTATTCCAGATGGCCGAGGTGATGGTGCCGCGCATTTTGTTCCAGAAAATCCTGGCCGCCATCGCGGCGCTGCGGCCAAAGCCTGCCTTACGTTGCTGACGATCACAGGCCGGCTGATGTTTCTTGGAGCATCGTGGGGGAATCACGTTCAGATATCGGGCAGCGGAGCCGAAAGCCCGCGATTTCAGCGTTGGGGAGCGGAGGAGGGGGGCTTGGGCGCTCCCCACGCGCATTTCGGTGAATTCCGATTGGCAAACACCCTGAAAGATGCTGTGCTGCCTGCCAATGCGTCCGTTCAGGACGTCTATCTGGGGAATCCCGGATTACGTCTCTCAGGCGCTGCTGCAACACCGGAAGGCAGACGCTGGTACCATCGCTCGTGTCGCCGCGCCGGATATCGACGCGTTGGTCGCCGAAGCGGTCCGCCAGCATCGCGACCGCGGGATGATTCAGGATGCCAATACCGCCGTCGTCGTGTCTTCGGACAGCGTGGGCGACCACGATCTGATCCTTGCTCATGTCCAGCGCGTTACCCTGCGTGCGCGGCAGGTCGAGAT
>JBKJYX010000072.1:0-5703 GCA_046715575.1 Sphingomicrobium sp.
AATGCGTGCCGTCGTCCATCGCCACCCGCCAGGCGGCGATCGGCCGGCGAAACTCCATCGGCGGGTCTTTGGGGTCGGTCCGGGTCGCCGACTGGACTTTGGCCTCGCCGGTGTAGCGCGCCGCGACCTCGCGCACCGCGTCGGCGGCGGACAGCGGCGGCAGCAACGCGCCATTGGCCGGGTTGGCCAGCCGGGTCGATCCGTCGGGCAGCGTCACCACCCAGCGGATGCCGGCGGCGCGGCGCTCGAGCGCCAGCCCCTTGATCGGCACGCCATCGACCCGCGGAACGGCCGGCGGCGTCGCCATTCGCATCGGTTTGGGCTCGCTCAGCAGATGCTCGCCGCGAACCTCCTCGATCGGCTTGGCGACCATCATCAGTCCCGTGACCACCCACAGCAGGATCGGCAGCCCAACGATCCAGCCGAGCCACACGTGCCAGCGGCGCAAACGTGATCGAACTGCTCCCATCAAATATGGATCCGCTTGCCGGTCACCGCCATCGCCGCTTCCTTGAGCGCCTCGCTGTGCGTCGGGTGGGCGTGACAGGTGTAAGCAATGTCCTCGGACGTGGCGCCGAATTCCATCGCCTGCGCCGCCTGGGCGATCATCGTGCCGGCGACCGAAGCGATCATCCACACGCCCAACACCCGGTCGGTCTTGGCGTCGGCGATGACCTTGACGAAACCGTCGGGCTCGCGGTTGGTCTTGGCCCGGCTGTTGGCGAGCATCGGGAACTTGCCGACCTTGATCTCACCATTCTCGCGCGCTTCCTCTTCGGTCAGCCCGACGCCGGCGATCTCGGGCATGGTGTAGACGACAGAGGGGATCACCTCGTGGTTCACGATCCCGGTCAGTCCGGCGATATTCTCCGCAACCGCAATGCCTTCATCCTCGGCCTTGTGGGCGAGCATCGGCCCGGGAACCACGTCGCCGATCGCCCAGATGCCTGCGACGCTGGTCTTGAAGCTGTGGTCGATGTCGACCTGCCCCTTGGCGTTGACCTTGAGCCCTGCCTTGTCGAGCCCAAGGCCATCCGTGTTCGGCCGCCGCCCGATCGACACCAGCACGACATCGGCCGCGATCATCTCCGCCGCGCCGCCCTTGGCCGGCTCGACGGTCAGCGTGACGCCGTCTCCCTCGACCTTTGCGCCCGTGACCTTGGTACCGAGCTTCAGCTCGAAACCCTGCTTCTTAAAGATCTTGTTCGCTTCCTTGCGGACCTCGGCGTCCATGCCGGGCAGGATCTGGTCGAGATACTCGACCACCGTGACCTTCGCGCCAAGCCGTAGCCACACCGAGCCAAGTTCGAGGCCGATGACGCCGCCGCCGATAACCACCAGATGCCTGGGCACCGCTGCAAGCTCCAGCGCGCCGGTAGAATCGACGATGCGCTTCTGATCGACTTCGACGCCCGGGAGCGGGGTGACCGACGAGCCCGTGGCGATGACGATGTTCTTGGCGCGGACTGTCCGGTCGCCGACCTTGACCGTATCGGCGCTTTCGAAACTGGCGCTGCCCTTGAGCCACTCGATCTTGTTCTTCTTGATCAGGAATTCGATGCCCTGCGTCAGTCCCTTGACCGCTTCCTTGCGGCTGCCGTGCATTGCCTCGAGGTCGAGCTCGACGCCGCTCGCCTTGACCCCCCATTTGGCCATCGTCCCGTGGGCGGCCTCTTCGAACAGCTCGGATGCATGGAGCATGGCTTTCGACGGGATGCAGCCGACGTTGAGGCAGGTGCCGCCCAACGTGTCGCGGCTCTCCGCGCAGGCGGTCTTGAGCCCGAGCTGCGCGGCGCGGATCGCCGCGACATAGCCGCCGGGGCCGCTCCCGATCACCAGGACGTCGAAATCGTAATCAGCCATTCTCAATCCTTAGAGATCGATCAAAATCCGCGTCGGGTCCTCAATCGCTTCCTTGACCCGCACCAGGAAGGTGACCGCCTCGCGCCCGTCGACCAGGCGGTGGTCGTAGGTTAGCGCCAGGTACATCATCGGCCGCGCGACGATCTGGCCGTCCTTGACCACCGGCCGCTCCTCGATCCGGTGCATGCCGAGCACGGCCGACTGCGGCGGGTTGATGATCGGCGTCGACAGCAGCGACCCGAACACGCCGCCGTTGGAGATGGTGAAGGTGCCGCCCTGCATCTCCTCGAGGGTCAGCGTGCCGTCCTTCACTTTCTTGCCATATTCCGCGATCGTCTTTTCAATCTCGGCGAAGCTCAGCGCCTGCGCGTTGCGGACCACGGGCACCATCAGCCCCTTGGGTGCCGAAACCGCGACCGAGACGTCGAGATAGTCACGATAGACGATCTCGTCGCCGTCGATACTGGCGTTGACCGCCGGCACGTCGCGCGTCGCCAGCGCGACCGCTTTGACGAAGAAGCCCATGAATCCCAGTCGGATGCCGTGCTTCTTCTCGAATAGATCCTTGTAGCGGGCACGCGCCTCGATCACCGCCGTCATGTCGACGTCGTTGAACGTGGTGAGGAGCGCCGCATTGTTCTGCGCTTCCTTCAAACGGGTCGCGATGGTCTGCCGCAGCCGCGACATCTTGACGCGCTCTTCTTTCCGTTCCCCGGCGGAGGCCGGGGTCCAGGCCTTAGCCTGAGCCGGTGAACTTTCCGCGGCCGCCGGCGCTTTCGCCTCCGGCGCCTGGGGCCCGGCCTGCGCCGGGGAACCAGTATTTTTCTGTGCTTCGGCCGCGGCGATCACGTCGTCCTTGGTCAGCCGTCCATCCTTGCCGCTGCCCCTGATCTTCGACGGATCGACATGATGCTCGAGCACCGCTCGGCGCACCGCGGGCGACAGCGTCGTGATGGTGTCCGACACCGCCGGCGCTTCAGCCGCGCTTTGCGTTTCCGCCGGCTCTGGCGCGTGGTCGTCGCCGCGCAGCAGCGGAGTCTCGCCGGCGCCAGCCGGGTTGGTTTTGGTCGATTCCGCGCCCTTCTCAGCCGGCGTAGTCGCCGCACCCGCGCCTTCGTTGATCCGCGCGATCACCGCTCCGACCGCAACCGTGTCGCCTTCATTGACCAGCGCCTCGCCAAAAACACCCGCGACCGGAGACGGCACCTCGACCGTCACCTTGTCGGTTTCGAGGCTGGCGATCGGCTCGTCGGCAGCGACGGCGTCGCCGGGCTTCTTGAGCCATTGGGCGAGCGTGCCTTCGGTGATCGACTCCCCGAGCGCCGGAACCTGAACGTCAGTCGTCATGATGATCCTTCACTGAGCCGCCGCTGCTGCGCCCGATGGGCTGCTATGCCCCAGAGCCTCGGCGATCAAGGCTGCCTGCTCGGCGGCGTGGCGCTTGGCCAACCCGGTGGCCGGCGACGCGGCAGCTGCCCGCCCGGCATAGCGCGGCCGCATGCCCTTGAACCCGGCGTCGTTGAGGCAGCATTCGAGCAAGTCCTCGGCGAACTGCCACGCGCCGTTGTTCCTTGGTTCTTCTTGCGCCCACACGACCTCATTCAACTTGGGCATCGCCCTGAGGCGCTTGACCAGGGGCTCCGACGGGAACGGATAAAGCTGCTCGATGCGAAGGATCTCCGTGTTTGCATCGTGCGCCCAGTCGCTTACCGATGCGTCCCGCGCTTCCATCAGCTCATAGGAAAGCTTGCCCGAGCACAGCACGAGCCGCTTCGTCTCCCCTTCGGCCGGCGGGCTCAAATCGCTCAGGATTCTGCGGAAATGGCTCTCGCCGATGAAGTCGCCAATTTGCGACACGGCGAGCTTGTGCCGCAGCAGTGATTTCGGCGTCATCAGGATCAGCGGCTTGCGGAAGTCGCGCAGCAGCTGGCGCCGCAAGATGTGGAAATAATTGGCCGGCGTCGTGCAGTTGGCGACCTGCAAATTGTCCTCGGCACACAGCTGCAAATAGCGCTCGAGCCGCGCCGAGCTGTGCTCCGGGCCCTGCCCTTCGTAGCCGTGCGGGAGAAGCATCACCAGGCCGCTGGCGCGCAGCCATTTCGCCTCGCCGGATGCGATGAACTGGTCGACGATGGTCTCGGCCCCGTTAGCGAAATCGCCGAACTGCGCCTCCCACAGCACCAACGTCCGGGGGTCGGCGATCGAATAGCCATATTCGAAGCCGAGCACGCCGAACTCGGAAAGCGGCGAATCCCGGACCTCGAAGCGTCCCGGCTCGACCGTCGTCAGGGGAATGTATTTGTCGCCGGTTTCCTGGTCGACCCACATCGCGTGGCGCTGGCTGAAGGTGCCGCGGCCACTGTCCTGACCCGACAGGCGGACACAGCGGCCTTCGAGCAGCAGGCTCCCGAACGCCAGGGCTTCGGCCGTGGCCCAGTCGAACCCATTGCCGCTCTCGAACATCGCCCGCTTAGCGTCCAAGATGCGCTGTAGTGTCTTGTGGACGTGGAGGACCTCGGGGACCGTCGTCAGCGCCCGCCCGAGCTTGTGCACCGCCTCCTCGCTGATCCCCGTCGCGATGTTGCGGCGGCCGAGCACCGGTTCGTCGGGCCGCCCGAAGCCTGTCCAGCGACCTTCGAACCAGTCGGCCTTGCTGGGCAAATAGCTGACCGCCGCCTGGAATTCCTCTTCGAGGTGGTCGACGTAGGCCTTGGTGTGCTGATCGATCCACGCGGCGTCGACGACGCCCTCCTCGACCAGCCGTTTGCCATAGAGCTCGCTGATCGGCGGGTGCTTGCGGATTGCCGCGTACATCAGGGGCTGGGTGAAGCTTGGCTCGTCGCCCTCATTGTGCCCGAACCGGCGATAGCACCACATGTCGATGACGATGTCGCGGTTGAATTCCTGCCGGAACTCGATCGCCAACTTGCAACAGAAAGTGACCGCTTCGGGATCGTCGCCGTTGACGTGGAGGATCGGCGCCTGGACCGATTTGGCGATGTCCGACGGATAGGGTGACGATCGCGCGAACTGCGGCGAGGTGGTGAAGCCGACCTGGTTGTTGATGATGAAATGGATGGTACCACCGGTGCCGTAGCCGGGCAGGCCTGAGAAGCCGAGGCATTCGGCGACCACGCCCTGGCCGGCGAAGGCGGCGTCGCCATGGAGCAGGATCGGCAGGACGGTGTCGCCCTCCGTGTCGCCCTTCAGCGTCTGCACCGCCCGCGCCTTGCCGAGCACGACCGGGTCGACCGCTTCGAGGTGCGACGGATTGGGAAGCAGCGTCAGATGGATCTTGTGGCCGTCGAATTCACGATCGCTTGACGTGCCGAGGTGATATTTGACGTCGCCCGAGCCCCCAACGTCGGCGGGGTTGGTCGCGCCACCGGCAAATTCATGGAAGATCGCCTGGACCGGCTTGCCGATGACGTTCGACAGGACGTTGAGGCGGCCGCGGTGGGACATGCCCATGGCGACGTCGGTCACGCCATATTGGCCGCCATATTTGAGCACCGCCTCGAGCCCGGGGACCGCGCTTTCGCCGCCGTCGAGGCCGAAGCGCTTGGTCCCGACATATTTGCGGGCGAGGAATTTTTCCCACTGCTCGCCTTCGATCACCTTGGCGAGGATCGCCTGCTTGCCCTCGGGCGTGAAGACGATCTCGGCGGCCTTGCCCTCCATCCGCCCCTGCAGAAAACGGCGCTCGTCGAGGTCGTTGATGTGCATATATTCGAGGCCGACATGGCGGCAGTAATTGGCCTTGAGGCACTCGACCAGCTCGCGCACGCTCGCGCTCTCGAACCCCATGGCCCCACCCAGCCATACCGGCCGGTCGAGATC
>JBKJYX010000073.1:0-11972 GCA_046715575.1 Sphingomicrobium sp.
GTGCTGACGACATGATCGGCATGGTCGATGATGTGCGGCTGGCATTCGGGATGGGCCGCGACCGGCGCGCCCGGATGCTGCGCCTTCAATTTGAGCAGCTCGGTTTCCGAAAACGCCTGGTGGACGATGCAGATGCCGGGCCACAGCAGCATGTCGCGCCCGGTCCGCCGCGCGAGATAGCCGCCAAGATGCCGGTCGGGGCCGAATATGATCTTCTGCTCCTTGGGAATCTGCGACAGGATGATGTCCGCCGAAGACGAGGTGACGATGATGTCGCTCAATGCCTTCACCGCCGCCGAGCAGTTGATGTAGGTCAGCGCGATATGGTCGGGGTGCGCCTCGCGGAACGCCTTGAACTGGTCGGGCGGGCACGAATCCTCAAGGCTGCAGCCAGCGTCCATGTCGGGCAGGATGACGGTCTTTTCGGGGCTCAGGATCTTGGCGGTTTCGGCCATGAAGCGGACGCCGCAAAAAGCGATCACCTCGGCGTCGGTCGCGGCCGCCTTGCGCGACAGGTCGAGGCTGTCGCCGACGAAATCGGCGAGGTCCTGGATCGCCGGTTTCTGGTAATAATGCGCGAGGATCACCGCATTGCGCTCGCGCTTCAACCGCTGGATCTCAGCCAGGAGGTCGACTCCCTTCAAGCTCTGCAGCTGCGTCGTCATTGTGCTCCGTTCGCGCGCTGCTTGGCGCGCTCCTCTAGCACCTCATTATAGGAACGCGACTGGTCGATATAAGAGGGGTCTTCCGCCTGCTCTTCCGAGGCGAACCGCGCGACCACTTTGGCGTCGCTGATTCCAGCCGCCTTCAACGGCATGGCGAAGCTGCGCTCGATCGCCTGCCGCGCCGCTTCCCGCGCCAGCCGCATCGGCACCTCGGCCATCGCCTGCTTGCGCAGATCGGCAACGGCACGCGCCTGGTTGGCCTTGTCGAGCACGCCTTCGGTGTCGGTTAGCGCACCGAGCAAACCGCCCTCGCCATATTCCCGGCTCGCCGCCAGATCGACTTCCGGGCCGGCGATCTCGATGTCGGGAAGCCGCACCCGCAGCGTATTGGTCGCTTTGTCCCAGCGGACATCCTCGGGCTGCAATTTGGCCAGGTCGACTTCATACCGCACGTCCCCGGGCAGGATCAGCGTGCGCTCGGCGGAGAAACCGAAGCGCGACTGGCGCGAGCTGGTGACCGAGACATAGCGCGCGACGAACGGCACCAGGCGATTCTGGGCCCGCATCGATTCGAGGCTCGACGAGGCGATCGTCTGCGGATCTGGCCCGCCTCCAAACAGCAATTTGCTAAGCCCGGCGACGCCGCCGATCAAAACGCCGATCAGCAGCGCGGCGGCGATCGCGGCGATGACCAATGAGCGGGTCAGGCGGATGGGTTGGCGCGTTTCCATGTCTCTCCGTCACCGACAACGAGTCCCCGCGCTTCAAGGTCCAGAAGATGCGCCTGGACCGAGCCGCCAGCGGCCACGGTCAGCCGCGGATCAAGGCCGGGATAGGCCGCCGCGACAATCTCCGGAATCGTCCGTGCGCGTCCTTCGAGCAGCGACAGGATTTGCCGCTCGCGCTGCATCCGGTGGCCGATGAAGCCGCGGACCAGCTGCCTGGGGTTGGTGATCGGTGGCCCGTGCGCTGGATAATATATCCGGTCGTCGCGCCGCTGGAGCTTGTCGAGGCTGACCATATAAGCCGCCATGTCGCCGTCGGGCGGAAACACAACGGTGGTCGACCAGCCCATCACATGGTCGCCGGTAAACAGGGCGCCCGCCACTTCATCGGCGAAACACAAATGGTTGGACGTGTGGCCCGGCGTCGCGACCGCGATGAGGCGGCGGCCGTCGACCTCGATCGCCTCGCCGTCCTCGCGCACGCGGTCCGCACGGTAATCGCCGTCGAACGCGGCGTCGGCGCGCGGCCCCGCCGTTTCCAGCGCCAGCGGCGCGCAACCGACGATCGGCGCGCCGGTCGCGTCGGCCAGCGGTCTCGCGGCGGGGCTGTGGTCGCGGTGGGTGTGGGTGCACATGATCGCGGCGACCTGGCGGCCGCCGATCGCGTCGGTCAGCGCGGCGAGATGCTCGGGCATGTTCGGCCCCGGATCGATGACCGCGACTTCATCGGTGCCGACCAAGTATGTCTGGGTGCCGGTGAAGGTGAATGCCGACGGATTGTGCGCGAGCACGCGCGCGATCCCGGGCTCCAGAGGGTCGAGAAGGGCATAAGGGGCGTCCACGCCAACTGCTGTGCATGGACCGCCCGCGGATTGCAAAGCGGCGCGGGCCGCCGACGCGCCAGTCAGCAACGCAATCTGAACGGCCCGAGCTCGTCAAGGACATTGGTCGTGTCACGCGCCAGGATCTGGATCGTGACGACGCTTCCGGTCACCCGAGAACAGACCGGCGCCGGCAGCTTGACGCGAACGAATTGCCCTTGGCGCAGCGCGGCAATCGGGACTTCGGCACGCTCCTCGCCGCGCCGCAGGAATCGCAGGACGGCCGGACTCGCCAGATTGGCGTCGGCGTGCACGGCGAACACCGTATCCGGATACAATTTGTCACAGCGTCCCCCCGCGCCTCGCTCGCCGGCGCCAAGGCATCGGATCGTCAGCGGCAGCCTGGCCAGCTTTGGCGATGCGAGCAGGGACGGAGCAGCTGGAGAGAATCTGGGCAGTGGCGGCGGCATCGGTGGCACCGTTGCCACCAGCGCGTCCGCGGCCGGTAATGGCGACGAAGGCAGAACCGCCGAGAGCCCGCGAGTTTTCCCTCGCGCGATTTCATCGCGAAGCTCGGCAATCAGCGTGTCCTTGACGGAAACCGACAGGTCCTTCTGCGCCCTCACCCAGACGACCGCGTTTTCCAGCCTCACGGTCCACTGGGCGTCGCTATCGCCGGGCGCGGCGCACAGCGTGACCCGCCGGCGCTTGAACTCCCCGCCGATCATGCCTTCCGCGCTGGCTTCGAACCGTCGGCCGCCGCATTTCGACAGAGCCGTCTCGGTCTGCGTCTTGGTGAGGGGGCTCTCGGATTTTTTGCCGAGGCTGAAACCATCCATCGGTACCATCGTCGCCGACGACGGGGTCGACTCGGGCGCCGGCGCCGGTGGGTTCGGCGGCGACACCGCGGCCGGCGCGAAAGCGAGCGCGATACCGGTCACCCAATGCAAAATGATCATGCCCCGCCCGTTCCGATTGGGCGCCAAAGTCGCGCCTGCGTCCTGAACCGCGGTTTAACCCCCTTTCAGGCTTTGACAAAGAGCGTCAGGCTTTGACCAAGTGGGTCAGGCTTTGACCAGGGAACCGGCGACCGGCTCCGGAACCACGGCATGGCCGGCGCTGCGGTCCAGGGCGGCGGGATAAACCCTACCGAACAGCGCATCCATGCTCCGGTCCCAGCTGAACTGGCGCGCTTCCTGGAACGCTTCCTCGCGCATCGCGGCGCGATTCCCGTTCCAAACGGCAAGAATGTTCCGAGCCATCGCCGCACTATCTCCGACCGGGCCGAGGCGGCCGATGCGGTCGGTCACCCGGTCGATCATCGCCCCGGCGGCGACACCGACAACCGGCAGACCGGACGCCTGCGCCTCGATGATCGAAACGCCGAACGTCTCGTCGGCCATCGCCGAGACGTAGATGTCGGCGCTGGCCAGCCATTGGGCCAGCTCGGCGCGGTCCTTCAAATATCCCGGCGCGACGATCCGCGGATCGCCGATGGCGGCGATCTGTTCGCGCAGCGGGCCCTCGCCGATCAGCACCAGCCGCGCGCCCAGTTCATCGGGCAGCCGCCGGAACGCCTCGACCACCACATCCGGCTTTTTCTCGCCGTCGAGCCGGCCGACATAGATCAGCACCGGTTGGTGATCGCAAACCCCAAGCTTGGCGCGAAGACCCGGGTCACGGCGGGAGGGACCGAAATCGCCAAGCTCGGCACCCAGCGCGACAATGTCGACATTGGGTACGCCATAGGCCCGCAGCTTGGAAGCGCCGCCATTCTCGCTCAGCGCGTAGACCGCGTCGAAACGGCGGTAGAGATGGCCGCAATAGCGGTAGCAGATGCGCGACGCCGCGCCGGCGAGCGGGTTGCCGATGAACTTGCGGAACGGCCGCTCGACATAGACGGTCGGAAAATCGGTCATGTAGGCCGCGACCAGCGCGGTCTCGGGATGCCGTTTGCGATGGCCCAGCGCCGCCCACGGCAGGATGTAGGCGTCCTGGCATTCGATCAGGTCCGGCCGGAATCTCTCGAGGGCGGCGCGCACCGCGCCGGCGCGCAGCAGCAGCCGATAGTTCGGGCTGCCGGGAACATGCGGCGAGGCGATGGTCACGGTGATCGCGCGGCCGTCGTCGATCACTTCATCGCGCGGGCCCGGGATCACCATCAGGTGACGGTGCGGCGTCTTGTCGAGGATATGCCGGCGCTTGTGCAGCAAATAGGTGCGGATGCCGCCGCCGACCTCGGACCAACTCTGGGTGAGGTCGCAGAACAGTCTCGGCGCGCTCAGCGGCCCTAGCAAGTTGGGATCGTCGCGGCTCATTCTTCTCCCCAACCCAAGACGCGAGACAAAGTGCCATTCCTCGCTGCGGCGAGGCCATAGTGTCGGTATATTTTACGGTTCGCCACCTGGCTTCTTCATCCCCTTGCTAGAAAACAGCGAAAAACAGCCATTTTCGCGAATTGGCACGGCCATTGCTATATTAGAGCTGTCCACTTTGGTTCCACGCCAAATGAGAGGGACGGTGAAGCGGTTCTCTGGTCCCGCACCACCGTCCCTCTTTCATTGTGGCTCACGCTACTCCGCTTCCTGCCCGACGAGCTGCTTCAGTTCGCCGCTCTCGAACATCTCCATCATGATGTCCGACCCACCGACGAACTCGCCCTTCACATAGAGCTGGGGCACGGTCGGCCAGTCGCTGTAATCCTTGATGCCTTGCCGGATCTCCGGGTCCTGGAGCACGTCGACGGTCTCGAACGGCACGCCGAGATGATCGAGAATCGCCACCGCGCGGCTCGAAAAGCCGCATTGCGGAAACAAGGTCGTGCCCTTCATGAACAGGACCACCTCGTTCTTGCCGACGATTTCGGCGATCCGATCCTTAGCTTCCGTCACTGATCATCTCCTGTGGCGCCGCAGTGGTCAGCTGCAGCGCATGCAATTCGTTACCCATTCGCGACCCCAGCGCGGCATAGACCCGCTGGTGCTGACGAACCCGGCTCATCCCGGCGAAAGTCCCGCTGACCACCCGCGCCGCATAATGATCGCCGTCGCCGGCGAGGTCGGTGATCATCACCTCGGCGTCCGGAATCGCCTCCCGGATCAGCCGTTCAATCTCGTCCGCCGCCATCGGCATTAGAGGACCGTCGTCGCCATCACAGGTTGAGCTGCTCCATGATCTGGCGCCGCGCCTCGGCCTCCTTATGGGCGACCGCCTCGCGAATCTTGGTGTCGTCGATCTCGACCCCCGCGGCGGTCAGGTCGCCGAGCAACTTGCGAATGACGTCCTCATCGCCGGCTTCCTCGAAGTCCGCCCGGATGACGTCCTTGGCGTAGGCGTCGGACTCAGCCTCGGACAGGCCCATCAGCCGTGCCGCCCAGACACCCAGGAGCCGGTTGCGCCGGGCGGCCACCCGGAACTTCAGGTCCTCGTCATGCGCGTATTTGGTCTCGAAGGCGCGCTCGCGATCGTCGAATGTCGTCATGCCGTTCTTTCCCTCATCCACCGCGCGAGATAGGGCGGCGGCGCTCTCGACGCAACGCAGGACGTTGGTTGGGGTGGCGACGATGGGTGCGCGCGGCTAAGTCATTGGGCGGCAATCGCCAGCGACAGCGGAGCAACTCTTGGCCGAAGTTACGGGACCACTGCCGCCTTATGCGCGGATCCTCGATTTCCTGCCGGTAGGTGAGGTTCAGCAATTGTTCGACTGGGCAATGTCCATCCGTGACCGCTTTAAACCGGCGACCGTGTCCAAGGGCCGGCCCGAACGGGAGTTCCGCGTCGATCCGGAGCGGCGAATCGGGCTGACGACACGTAAGCTCGGGCCACTCGAGGAATTGCTTCGCGAACGCCTCCTTGGCGCGCTGCCACAGCTGATGGCCGGCACGGGCACTAGCGGACCGCCGCCGACCTCGCTCGAGCTCGAGCTCGCGGCGCATCCCGACGGTGCCTATTACCGTCCGCACATCGACATCCCGGTCGGCACCGGCCGCCAGCCGCTGGGCGCTGAACCGGGCGAGGATCGGGTTCTCAGCGCGGTTTATTATTTCCATGCCGAACCCCAGGCGTTTTCCGGAGGTCAGCTGCGGCTCTATCCCTTCGGCCCGATTCCGAAGGTTCACGAACCGCAGCCGGCAAAGCACATCGACCTGGAGCCGGCGCGCAACAGCCTGGTCGCCTTCCCGTCCTGGGTTCCCCACGAGGTCCGCCCGATTCGCGTCCCGACCGGGGATTTCCGCAACTACAGGTTCGCGCTCAACTGCTGGTACTGCCGGGCTCTCGCGCCGGCATAGTCAGTCCAGCGTCACCACCAGCTTGCCGATCGCGCGGCGCTCGGCGATCGCGGTGATTGCCTCTCCAGCGCGGTCCAGCGGGTAAGACGCGCTGATCCTGGGAGCAATCTTGCCCTCGTCCCACCAACGGAACAGCTGTTCGACATGCGCCGCGTTGGCTTTGGGATCGCGCATCGCGAACGCGCCCCAGAACACGCCGCACACGTCGCAGCTCTTGAGCAGGGTAAGGTTGAGCGGCAATTTGGGAATCCCCGCCGGAAAGCCGACCACCAGATAGCGCCCGCCCCAGCCGATGCTGCGCAGCGCCGGCTCGGCATAATCGCCACCGACCGGGTCGAAAACCACGTCCGCCCCCGCCGGCCCGACCGCGCCCTTGAACTGCTCGGAAAGCGCCTTCTGCCCGTCGCGATCGAACGGTCCGGGCGAATAAATCAGCGCCTCGTCCGCGCCCGCTTCCCGCGCGGCCGTCGCTTTTTCCTCCGACGACACCGCAGCCACCACCCGGGCGCCCATCGCCTTGCCGAGCTCGATCGCCGCCAGGCCGACGCCACCGGCCGCGCCGAGCACCAGCAATGTCTGGCCGGGCTGCAGCCGCCCGCGGTCGGCGAGCGCGTGGATCGACGTCGCGTAAGTCAGCAGCAGCGCCGCGCCTTCCTCGAAGCTTCGTGTCGCCGGCAGCCGGAACGCGATCTTGGCCGGGATGACGATCTTCTCGACCAGCCCGCCAAAGCCCGGCACCGCGATTAGCCGGTCGCCGACACTCCAGCCTTCGACCCCCTCGCCGACCGCTTCGACCTCGCCGGCGACCTCCCCGCCCGGCGCGAACGGCCGCGGCGGCTTCAACTGATATTTGTCCTCGATGATCAGCACGTCGGGAAAGTTGATCGCGCAAGCGCGCACCCGGACGAGCAGTTCGCCGGGCCCGGGCGCGGGGTCGGGCAGCTGGGCGATCCGAAGGGTTTCGGGGCCGCCCGGCTGGTCGGACAGGAGAGCCTTCATGCGCCCTTGTACCCCTGCGAAAGCAGGGGTCCAGTACTGGGCTCCTGCCTTCGCAGAAGCACACCGCTCATTCAGCCGCCGCTGGGAACGCCGGCAATTTCGCCACATCCGCCGGCTCGTGCTGGATAATCACTTTGGCATTCAGGCTTTTGGCGATCGCCTGGAAGCGATCGAACGAGGCCAATGTGTCGGCGCGGTTGGTGTTGAAACTCGGCACGCCGCGGTTCGCGACCTGCTCGGTGGCGTGATAAAGATCGCCGGTCAGCAGCACTGCGCCGCTTTTCAGCCGCACCAGCAACGCCTTATGCCCCGGAGTATGCCCCGGCATGTCGAGGACGACGACACTCTTGTCGCCGAACACGTCCTTGTCGCGTCCGACGGGCTCGACCTTCGCGCCGCCCGAGATCCACGGCGTAAACCGCGCCGCCGTCTCCGGCCGCCCCTTGATCGCTTCCCAGTCGCCGGTTCCGACCAGCAACGTCGCGCCGGGAAAGTCCTTGGCCTGGCCGGTATGATCGTCGTGATAATGGCTGATCCCGACATAGTTCACGTTGGCGGGGGTAAGCTTGAGCTTCGCCAATTGGTCGACGATCCGCTCCTTCAAGCCGATGGTGAACACCCATTCCGAGTGCGGCTTGGCACCTGCCAGCGCTCCGTCGACTCCCGTGTCCCACAGCAGATATTGATCTCCGTGCTTCACCAGATAGCAGCTGGCGGTCAGCGCCTTGGGCTTGCCCTCATACAAATAGGTGTCGGAAAAGA
Source organism: Sphingomicrobium sp. (assembly GCA_046715575.1). GTDB lineage: Bacteria > Pseudomonadota > Alphaproteobacteria > Sphingomonadales > Sphingomonadaceae > Sphingomicrobium. The sequence goes on from JBKJYX010000073.1 coordinate 8,262, forward strand.
CGTCGAAATCGCTGACCTTGATCGACCCGCAATCGAGCCGGGTGAGGCTGACCTTGGCGGGGGCAACGGCGGCGCCTGGTTGGGCCGCTGCACCGGCGGCGAGCGCCAATCCGACCGCGGCACCCAAAGTCGCGAATGTCTTCATCAACGTCCTCCCTTAGTCGATATAATGCGCCGTGGTTTTCGACCCGATTTCTTCCGTCGTGACATCGGGCGCGGTCTCGATCAGCTTGAACGGGCTCTGATGGTCTGGGCGATGAAACACCGCCAGGTCGGTAATCACCATGTCGACGACGTTCTTGCCGGTCAGCGGCAGCGTGCATTCGGGGATAAACTTGGGGTCGCCGCTCTTGGCGTTGTGCTCCATGACGACGATGATCTTCTTAACCCCGGCGACCAGGTCCATCGCCCCGCCCATGCCCTTGATCATCTTGCCCGGGATCATCCAGTTGGCGATGTCGCCATTCTCGCTGACCTCCATCGCGCCCAAAACCGTCAGGTCGATGTGACCGCCACGGATCATCGCGAAGCTGTCGGCCGACGAAAAATAAGAGGACGACGGCAGCTCGCTGATGGTCTGCTTGCCGGCGTTGATCAGGTCGGCGTCGACCTCGTCCTCATACGGAAACGGCCCAATGCCAAGCATCCCGTTTTCCGACTGCAACGTGACCTCGATCCCCGCCGGGATGTTGTTCGCAACCAGCGTCGGGATGCCGATACCCAGGTTGACGTAATAGCCGTCGCGAAGCTCCTTCGCCGCCCGCGCCGCCATCTCATCGCGTGTCCAGGCCATTAGGCGGCCTCCCGCTCGCGCACCGTGCGGAACTCGATCTTCTTGTCGTAGGGCGCGCCGAGGACCATCCGCTTCACATAGATCGACGGCAAATGGATGCAGTCGGGATCGAGGCTGCCGACCGGCACGATCTCTTCGACCTCGGCGACGCAGACCTTGCCGCAAGTCGCGGCCGGCTGGTTGAAGTTGCGGGCGGTCTTGCGGAACATGAGGTTGCCGTCCTCGTCGGCCTTGAAACCCTTGATGATCGACAAATCGGCGCGGATGCCGCGCTCGAGCACATAGGTCTCGCCGTCGAATTCCTTCAGCTCCTTGCCCTCGGCGACGACGGTGCCGACACCGGTCTTGGTGTAGAAGCCGGGAATGCCGGCGCCGCCGGCGCGCATCCGCTCGGCGAGCGTCCCCTGCGGGCAGAATTCGACCTACAATTCGCCCGCGAGATACTGCCGCTCGAATTCCTTATTCTCGCCGACGTACGACGAGATCATCTTCTTCACTTGCCGCGTCCGTAGCAGCTTGCCGAGCCCCTCATTGTCGATCCCGGCATTGTTCGACGCGATGGTCAAATCCTTGACCCCGCTGGCGACGATCGCGTCGATCAGCCGCTCGGGAATCCCGCACAGGCCGAAACCGCCGGCCGCGATCGTCATGCCGTCGTGGAGCAGCCCGTCGAGCGCGCTTGCGGCATCGGGATAGATTTTCTTCGCCAAAATCTCGCCTTTCTATAGCGCCGCGAATTCGTCCGCATTCAGTCCCTCGCGCTGCACTGCCCGCTGGACCGCCGGTCGTTCGAGCATCCGCCCACACAGCGCCGCCCACCGTGGATAAATGACCATCTCCTCGCCGATCCGGCGGCCCCAGCGGAAGAATACCAGCGCGTAAGTGTCGGCCGCGGTGAAATGGCCGGGCACCAGCCAGCCGTCACCGCACCGCGTCTCGATTTCGTCAAACTGGTGCGTCAGCACGTCGCGGCCGCCGGCAATTATCGCTTCATGCACGCTCTCGTCGCGGGTGAACCGCTCGGCGCGCCAAATTTGCGCAAAAGTGATGTGCACAGACGAGGCGAACCAGCCCAGCAACTCATTGCAGCGCGCCGCCGCGAAGGGATCGCCGCGCGGCACCGATCCTTCCGCGCCGAACAGGTCGGCAATGTAATTGAGGATCGCGATATTCTCGGTGATCACGCCCCGGTCGGTGGCCAGCGCCGGCACCCGCGCGTGCGGATTGATCGCCAGATATTCGGGCTTCAAATGTTCGCCCTGGGCCAGCGTCACCCGCACCGGGTCGAACTCCGCTTGCGCTTCCTCGAGCGCGATGTGCGTCGCCAGCGAGCAGGCGCCCAGTGAATAGAACAGCTTCAGCGCCATCAGCTCCGCAATTTTGCCAGCACGCCCTGAAGTTGCATCGCGTTCGACATGTCGCCTTCGACCTTCAATTTGCCGGTCATGAACGCGGTCATGCCGTCCAATTGGCCGGCCGCCATCGCCTGCCAATCGTCCCAGCCTACCTTGATCGTCGTGTCGGCGTCGCCGTCGTCTTCGCTGACCGATTGGGCCGCGCCATCGAGCATCACCGCGCCCTGGTCACCGAAGTCCAATTTGACGCGCTTGCCGGCGATCCACGCCTGCCCTTCTTGCATCTTCGCCACCAGTTCCTGCTTGGTCATTTGGAGTCTCCCTTCGCGCCGCGCCTAGCCGCCCGTTGCAGCCGCATCAAGGCGCGCCTAGATGGCGCGGCATGGGATATGAAGCCGACCTCAAATTGTTCATCGACGGCAGCTGGCGCGCCGGCGAAGACCGCGACCATTTCACCGTCATCAATCCGGCCACCGGGGGCGGCATCGCCGAGCTTCCGCTGGCAACCAAAGCCGACGTCGAGGAAGCGCTCGCGGCGTCCGCGCGGGCGTGGCCGGAATGGCGCTCGACCGACGCCGACAAGCGCGGCGCGATCCTCCACAAGGCCGCCGATTTGCTGCGCGAACGCGCCGAGCATGTCGGCCGCATCCTCACCCAGGAGCAAGGCAAGCCGCTGCCCGAAGCCAAGGCCGAAGTGCTCGGCAGCGCCCAATTGTTCGACTGGTACGCCGAGGAGATCAAGCGCGACTACGGCCGCACGCTCGTCCGCCCGGCTGGGCAACTGTCGCGGGTGATCCGCCAGCCGGTCGGCCCGGTCGCGACCTTCACGCCGTGGAATTTCCCGATCTATCTGCTCGCCAAGAAGGTCGCCGCGGCGCTCGCCGCCGGCTGCACCGTGATCTCGCGCCCGCCGCAGGAAACGCCGGGCTGCACCGGCGAATTGTTCCGCGCGCTTGCCGATGCCGGCATCCCGGCCGGGGTTGCGCAACTGGTTCACGGCAAGGCCTCGCTGGTCAGCCCGTTGCTGGTGGCATCGCCGGTCATCCGCAAGGTCAGCTTCACCGGCTCGGCCCCGGTCGGCAGGCAGCTGATGCACCAGGCGGCGGACAGCATGACCCGCATCACATTGGAGCTTGGCGGCCACGCGCCGGTGCTGATCTTCGACGATTGCGACCTCGAAAAGACGCTCGACATGGTCGTTCCCCAAAAATTCCGCAACGCCGGCCAGGTATGCGTCTCGCCGACCCGCTTCTACGTCCAGCGCGGCATCTACGACGCGTTCCTCAAGGGCTTCGCCGAGCGCACCCAGAAGGTGAAGGTCGGCGACGGCCTGGCGGAGGGGACGAAGATGGGCCCGCTGGCCAATGCCCGGCGGCCCGAGGCGGTCGGCGCGCTGGTCGAGGATGCGCGGGCCAAGGGCGCCAGGGTGCTGGCGGGCGGAGAGTCCGGGAAAAGCGGCTTCTTCTTCCAGCCGACCCTGCTCGCCGACGTCCCCAACACCGCCGAGATCATGAACGAGGAGCCGTTCGGTCCAGTCGCGGTGACCGCCGCGTTCGACAGCTT
>JBKJYX010000074.1:0-4969 GCA_046715575.1 Sphingomicrobium sp.
CGGCTGGGGGGCATTTTCGTGCAGGTCGATGACCGATCGGGAACAGCCGTAGTGGCAACCGCCGAGTCTGGACGCTTCCTGTCGACGGACGATCCCGACACCATCCTGTTCCGCCTCGGCAAGGGACGCCTGATCCAGCAGTCGCCCAAGTTTGCGGCGCCGCGGACATTGTCGTTCGACAGTTATGACCTGCCGATCAACCTGCCGGCGGTCGACCGCTTTCGAAGCCGTGGCTATGAACACCAGGAGCTTACACTGAATGAGCTCGTCCACGATGGTTATGGCGGGGGCGCGGCTGGCAGGGACCGTCTCGCCGCCCAGGCCAATCTCCACTTCCGCCTTGTCGAGGTGGTGATGATGATGATGCTGCCGCTGCTCGCGGTCGCCCTCGCGGTGCCGCCGAAGCGAAGCTCTTCCGCGCTGGGCATCTTCGTCGGCATCGTGATCGTGGTCGCCTATCACAAGGTCAACCAATATGCCGAGCAGGCCGGTGCCCAGGGGCGGATCGAGCCGATCATCGCGCTGTGGGTGCCGCTGGTCCTGTTAGCGGGGATGATCTGGTGGATGTACCATGTGCTCGCGCACAAGCCGGGCGGCCAGCCGATCGGCGCGCTCGAACGGGCGTTCGCCAAGGTCGGCCGCACTCTGCGCTCGATCCTGCCCCAGGCGCAGCGGGCATGATCAACCTGCGCTTCTTTCCGTCCAGGCGGATCGCGATCTACACCGTCCGGCTGTTTTTGACCCGCAGCCTGGCGATGCTGGTATCGCTGGTCCTGATCCTGATGACCCTCGACCTGCTCGGCGAATCCGGCAAGATCCTCGCCGTCCCCGGGAACGGCGATGCGGAGCTGTGGCGATACGTCGCCCTGCGCGTGCCGCTGCTGACCTCGCGGTTCCTGCCATTTTCGGTGCTGCTCGGCACGCTGATCGCTTTTGCCGGCCTCAACCAGCACAGCGAAGTCGTGGCGATGAAGGCGGCGGGCATGTCCGCGCACCAGATCCTCGCACCACTGATCGTCGCCAGCCTCGGCATTGCGGCCGTGGCATTCGCTTTCAACGAGACGGTGGTGGTCAAGGCGGCGCGGACGGTGACCGCTTGGAACGACAACGACTACCGCCCGATCCCGCCCGCGAGCGACCTTTTGTCCAACGTATGGGTGCTGGCCGGCGACGATCTGGTCCGAGCGCGGCAGGTGGTCGGCCAGGGTGACCAGCTGCGCGCCACCGGAGTCACCCTCTATGACCGCGAGGGCGGCACGCTGCGCCAGGTGATCGACGCCGAGCGCGCCCGCCCGGCGGGCGATGCCTGGCTGCTCGAGAATGTCCGAATTTATGATTCGACCATGAACCTGATGGTCCGCAAGCCGCAGATGATGGCTCTTCGAGGCGTGGAGCCCGATCGACTGACCCTTTCCAAGGTCGATCCCGACCAGCTCGATTTCTTCACGCTCAAGGAAAGGATCGCGCAGTTGGAACGGGCCGGCCGTCAGGCCGACCAGGCGCGCGCCGGACTGTGGCACAAGATTTCGGGGCCGCTGTCGACGCTGCTGATGCCGCTGCTGGCGGCGGTCGCGGCGTTCGGCCTCGCCCGGTCCGGCCAGGTGCTGCTCCGCGCGACCGTCGGCATGGCGCTCGGCTTTGCCTATTTCGTCGCCGACAATTTCAGCCTGGCGATGGGCAATGTCGGCGCCTACCCGCCGCTCCTCGCCGCCTGGGCGCCGTTCATCCTGTTCCTGCTGATCGGCGAGACCGTCCTCATCCGCTCCGAGGAATAGAGCTCAGCGGCCCGAGCTGCTCCGCGCCAGGCGAACCATCAACGGCGACAGGCCGCGATGGCTCGAGCGGTGGTAGATCGAGGCGGCGTCGAGCTTGGCGCAGATGCGGCGATGGGCCTCGCCCAGCGCATGATAGGGCAGCCCCGGGAGCAAATGGTGAAGCGCGTGATAGCGCAGGCCGACCGGGGCCCATAACGCCGGCAGCGTGGCGGGCGGCGGGACGTTGACACTGTCGAGATATTGGGCGGTGACGCTCATCGGGTCGCCGTCATTCTCCCACAGATGCGCGACCAAGGTCCGAACCTGGTTAAGGAACATCACGCCTGACGCGACGCCGATGAATATGGCGAACGCGCGCAACGGAATGATGCCGGTCGCGACCATCGCCAGCAGCGCGATCGCCCAGACGCTGGCGGCGGCTTCCTGCCAGCGCCACTGGCGGGCGAGCTCGCCTTCCGCGAAGGTGCGGCGGAACGCCGGGTTGATCTGCAGCCCCGAATAGCGGGCGACGACCATCGCGCGGAGCCGCGGAAAGAGGAGCGACAGCGGCGCCAGCACCGCGAACCGGAACAGCAAGGCGACCGGCGCCAGCAGCGCGGCGATCAGGAAGACCGGCAAGGTCCACGGCTTCATCAGGGCCAGCGGCAGATATTCGGGGTCGTTGGCGGTGCCGTAATAGGTCTTGGCGTGATGCTGGTTGTGGACGCCTTCGTACATGAACGAGGGCACCAGCAGGGGCACGCCGATCAGCAGGTTCCACGCCAGCCGGAAGCCGCGGATCGCGCCTTGCTTGATGTGGGTCAGCTCGTGAATGAAGCTGCCCGCGCGATAGAAAGCGAGCACGGCGACAAGGCCGGCGAGGATGGCCAGCAGCGGCGATGACGCGAGCATCGCGGTGAACAGCGCGGCATAGCCGACCACAGCGGAGACGATCAGGTCAGCCCAATAGATCGCCGCGCGCGGCGCGTTGAGATCGCGCGTCAGGTCGGCCGCGGCGCGCAGCATCGCCTTGTCGTCCGCCACCGGCGCACGGGCGCGACGCCCGATCGCGTCGGAAGCGCCGCCGGCGCTTCGCTCAAGGATTACCATGTCGCTCATAAGTGCCTGTCTAAGCTGGACCGAGATAATGGCGCTATCATGGCCTTGCAATGAACCATGGGGTCGCGCGGCTGGCGCCGGGGGGCATGACGCGCTAGCCGAACGCGATGCCGAGTCCCCCGCCGACCGTTCGCCGCGTCGCGTCCAAAGCAGACCGCAACCGCTTCGTCGATTTCGCGTGGGAGGTCTACAAGGACGATCCGGCGTGGGTGCCACCGTTGAAGGACGAGGTCCACGGCCTGCTCAACCTGAAGAAAAACCCATGGTTCGAGCATGCGCGAGCGCAATTGTGGCTGGCCGAACGCGAGGGCCAAGTGGTCGGGCGGATCAGCGCGCAGGTGGATGATCTGGTCCAGGTCCACATGGGCCAGGGCACCGGCCAGTGGGGCATGTTCGAGGCCCTCGACGGACAAACGGCGGCAGCACTGATCGCGGCGGCCGAAGAGTGGTTGCGCGGTCAGGGCATGACCCGTGCGCTGGGGCCGATCAGCCTTTCGATCTGGGACGAGCCGGGCCTCGAGATTGAGGGCTTCGACGAGCCGCCGACGGTGATGATGGGCCACCACCGGCCGGAATATCGCGGCTGGATCGAGGCCGCGGGCTATGCGAAGGCCAAGGACCTTTTGACCTACGAGGTCGACATCGCCAACTGGTCCGATCCGCTGAGCGACCGGCTGGTCGCCGCCGGGGTGCGCAACCCGAGGATTCGCATCCGCACCGTCAATAAGTCGCGGTTCGCCGAAGAGGCGCGGATCATCCTCAACCTGTTGAACGACGCCTGGTCGAACAATTGGGGCTATGTCCCGCTGACCGAGGCCGAGATCGCCTACGCCGGCAAGAAATTGAAGCCGATCATCTACGAGGATCTGGTGCGCATTGCCGAAGTCGACGGCGAGCCGGTCGCATTCATGCTGACCTTGCCCGACATCAACGAGCTGATTGCCGACCTGGACGGCAAATTGTTCCCGTTCGCCTGGGCGAAGCTTCTGTGGCGGCTGAGAAAGCCGCGCACGCGGCGGTTGCGGGTGCCGCTGATGGGCGTGGCGAAAACGCTCCATGGCACGCGCATAGCGACCCAACTGGCTTTCATGCTGATCGAGTTTACGCGGCGGCCGGCGGTGGCCGATTTCGGCGCGACGCATGGCGAGTTCGGCTGGATTCTCGAGGACAATAAGGGGATGCTGTCGATCGCCCAATTGCCCGGCGCGGTGATCAATCACCGCTATCGGATTTTCGAGAAAGCCTTGGCCTAGGCCAGCTCCACCCAGGTTGGCGCGTGGTCGCTCGATTTCTCCCGGTCCCGCGCCCATTTGTCGACACCCGCACCACGCAAGCGATCGGCGGCCTCGGGCGAGCACAACAAATGGTCGATGCGAAAGCCCGCGTCGCGCTGCCAACAGCCCGCGGTATAGTCCCAGAAGGTGTAGAGCCGTTCTTCGTTCGGATGCAGCGCGCGGAGCGCGTCGGTCCAGCCCTGGTGAACGATCGTGCGATAGGCGGCGCGGGTTTCGGGTTGCAGCAGCGCATCGTGCTGCGTCGCCTTGACCGAGAACACATCGCGGTCTTCGGGCACGACGTTCCAATCGCCGGCCAAGATTGTCGGGCGCTCGTCGTCGAGAAGCTCGCGCGCATGGCTGCCGAGCCGCTCCATCCACTTCAATTTATAGTCGAACTTCTCGGTGCCGACCGGATTGCCGTTGGGCAGATAGAGCGAGGCGACGACGAAATCCCCGACCTCGGCTTCGATATAGCGGCTGTGCGTATCGTCGGGATCGCCGGGGAGGCCGACGCGCCGGAGTTTGGGCGTGTCGCCGCGGGCGAGGATCGCGACCCCGTTGAAGCCCTTCTGCCCGTGCCACACGGCGCCGTAGCCCGCCGCCTCGACATCGGCGATCGGCAGCGATTCATCGGCGCATTTCAATTCCTGGAGGCAGACCGCGTCGGGCTTCTCGCGTTCGAGCCATTCGAGGAGCCGCGGCAGCCGCGCGCGGATTCCGTTCACGTTGAAGGTGGCGAGCTTCACTTCAGACGGAGAAGCTCGAGCCGCAGCCGCAGCCCGAGGCGGCGTTCGGGTTGGTCACCTTGAACGCCGCGCC
>JBKJYX010000075.1:0-2717 GCA_046715575.1 Sphingomicrobium sp.
AAGCTGCCAAGTTCGCTGAAGACGCGCCGCTGCCCGAGACAAGCGAGCTAGCCACCGATGTGCTGGTGGGGAGCTACTAATGGCGACCGAGCTCAAAATGCCGGCCTTGTCTCCGACGATGGAGGAGGGGACGCTCGCCAAATGGCTGGTCAAGGAAGGCGATGCGGTCAAATCGGGCGACATCCTCGCCGAGATTGAGACCGACAAGGCGACGATGGAGTTCGAGGCGGTCGACGAAGGCACGATCGCCAAGATTTTGGTCGCGGAAGGCAGCGACGGCGTGAAAGTGGGGACGCCGATCGCTTTGCTCGCGGGTGAGGGGGAAGATGTGAGTGCGGCGGCTGCTGCGAGCCCCTCTCCCCCCGCGGGAGAGGGAAAGGCTGGGCCAGCAGCCGCGGGAGAGGGAGCGAAGGGGGCGGAAAAGGCGCCGGAACCCGCGCCTCCAGCCAAGGGTGGCGGGGAAACGCCGTCGGCGCCCGCAGCCCCGGCCGCTAGCCCCTCACCCCCCGCCGCTGACGCGGCTCCTCCCTCTCCCTCAAGGGGAGAGGGGCAAGAACGCGTCAAGGCGAGTCCCTTGGCGCGGCGGCTGGCCGAGGCGCAGGGCATTGATCTTGCCAGCCTCAAGGGCTCCGGCCCCGGCGGGCGGATCGTCCGTGCCGATCTCGGCGCCGGGGCGGGCGGAGCGATGGCGGCGGCGCAACCGCAAGCCACGGCTGCTCAAGCCGCGCCGGTCGAGCCGGGCGACATCCCGCACGAGGTCGTCAAGCTCAGCAACATGCGCAAGACGATCGCGCGCCGCCTGACCGAGTCGAAGCAGCAAATCCCGCATATCTATTTGACCGTCGACATCAATCTCGACGCGCTGTTGAAGCTGCGCTCCGAGCTCAACGCCGGGCTCGCGCCGCGCAACATCAAGCTGTCGGTCAACGATCTGCTGATCAAGGCGCTGGCCGCGGCGCTGATCGAGGTGCCGGAGTGCAACGTCAGCTTCGCCGGCGACAATCTGATCAAATACAGCCGCGCCGACATCTCGGTCGCGGTGTCGATTCCGGGCGGGTTGATCACGCCGATTATCGCCGATGCCGACGGCAAAAGCGTGTCGGCGATCTCCAACGAGATGAAGGACCTCGCGGCGCGGGCCAAGGAGGGCAAGCTTGCACCGCACGAATACCAGGGCGGCACCGCCTCGATCTCCAACATGGGGATGTACGGGATCAAGGCGTTCGACGCGGTGATCAACCCGCCGCAGGCGATGATCATGGCCATCGGCGCCGGCGAGAAGCGGCCGTATGTGATCAACGACAGCCTGCAGATCGCGACCGTGATGTCGGCGACCGGAAGCTTCGACCACCGCGCGATCGACGGCGCCGACGGAGCGCGGCTGATGCAGGCGTTCAAGCGGCTGGTCGAAGCGCCACTGGGGATGCTGGCTTGAGCAGCCGCACTATCTCAATTGCATTGAAGGTATTGATGTTTGCCGAAGGGAGTTTGTCGCTCCTGTGCCTGGCAGCCTTGTCGTTGTTGATAATGGGAACAGCTGGAATGGAGGATCGCACTGGGGCGGTGATCTTCGCAAACGTGCTCGTCGGGTACGGAGTTGCATTGATTCTGCTGGTGATAGCGCTCATTTGGTCCGCCGTTCGGTCAAAATATCAAACTCTCGTAGCGACAGCAGGGGTGCTGCTGCTGGCCGCCCCATTCTTCAAATTCTTTCGCGATCAGGCTTTCGCAGTCTCGGAGCGGTTTTTTGCGTGAGCGCCTGCCCCTCATCCGCGTCACCGCGATGCCGGCGGACACCAACCCTTACGGCGGGGTGTTCGGGGGGTGGCTGATGAGCCAGATGGCGCTGGCCGCGGGGAGCCTCGCCTCGCGCCACAGCCGCGGCAAGGCGGTGGTCGTCGCGGCCGACGAATTGCGGTTTCCCGGGGCGCCGCAGGTCGGCGATGAAATCTCGATTTACGCCGAATTGGAGAAGCAGGGCCGCACGTCGATGACCATCGCCGTCAAGGCGGTGGCGAGGGAGCGCGACGGCGACGGCGAGATCAAGGTTGCAAGCGGGCGTTTTACGTTTGTGGCGCTGGGTGCGGATGACCGGCCGCGGGAGATTTCGATGTCGTTCGACCCCTCACCCCAACCCTCTCCCTCATGGGGTGAGGGGGCAAGCCAAACACCCTCTCCCCTCGAGGGAGAGGGAGGGAGCCGCAACGCGGCGGAAGGGTGAGGGCGTGACTGGTTACGACAAGCCGACGCTGCTCAAGGCGAAGCGACTGCGCCGGGATCTGACCGACGCCGAGCGCAAGCTTTGGGGAATTCTTCGCAGCTCGCAGGTAGAAGGCGCCAAATTCCGCCGGCAGCAGCCGATCGGTCCCTTCATCGCCGACTTTGTTTGCCAAGAGCGAAAACTGATAATCGAAGCCGACGGCGGTCAGCATGCAATTAGCGACGGTGACAGCCGACGAACCGCCTTCCTTGAAAGCAAGAGCTATCGCGTGCTGCGTCTCTGGAACAACGACATCCTCGAAAATCTCGATGGGGTCGCGCAAGTGATCACTGCCGCGCTTGCAACCCCTCACCCCGCTCGCGCTTCGCGCGAGTCACCCTCTCCCACAAGGGGAGAGGGATGCAGCGGAGCCTCCCATGGCTGAAACCTATGACCATATCGTGCTTGGCTCGGGCCCGGGTGGGTATGTGGCGGCCATCCGGGCGGCGCAGTTGGG
>JBKJYX010000076.1:0-8846 GCA_046715575.1 Sphingomicrobium sp.
TGTCCGCTTTCCACCCAAAGCGGACATTCGGACCACCCAGAGCGCTGCATTGCCCAAAGTTCTCAAAATGCACCGCTCTCCGGACGGATAGTTTTCTCACTGCAGCGGGTTTCCCAAGCCGCTGCAAGGGCGCACGTTGCACTGCAACATTCTCAAAATGCACCGCGCTCCGGACGGGAAATTTTCTCAGCGCAGCGGCTTCCCCAAGCCGCTGCAATGCGCGCGTTGCACTGCAACATTCTCAAATATGCACCGCGCTCCGGACGGGAAGTGTTCGCGATGCAGTGCCCTGTCCCACCCCGCTGCAACCGGCTTTCAACGGCCGCGTAATCTGCTTGGTCGTCGATGCCGATCAAGGGCCGATCGCGGCCACAGCCAGTCGCCCCGACGACGCTAGCGGCCACGGACAGGCACCGAACTTTCTACCGGCCAGTGATCTTCTCCCGTGTTGCAAACCAAATGTCCGGAGCCGCTGAGACGTTGCCGGCCCGAGCAGAAGAAAACGTCAGAAATGTCCCGTCCCAGCTGATGTACGGTCGCGCATCGAACCCTGAAGCGCTGAGACTTGGAAGATGGACGGCTGTTCCGAAGGGCTCCGAGGTGTTGGAGCGCGTGGCATAATAAAGATCCGGCCCGCCAAGCGTGCCGCTGCGCGTCGAATCCCAGAAGATGGTAAGGCCATTTTTGGTGACGCTTGCGCGAGCGTCGGCAGCGGAGCTGTGCGGCCCGCCCTGCACCAGGCTCGGCGGACCGCCCTCGATGCTCTGATAGATGTCTGCAACGGTCCCGGCGAGATTGCGCCGAGTGAAGATCATCACCTCGCGCCCTTCGTCGTCCTCGTAGAAATCGGGCGCCTCTTCCATCACTCCATTGGTATTGATGTTCGGACCCAGTCGTGTCGGCGCGCTCCAGCCGATTTTGCCCAGCCTTGTCACGTAAATGTCATAAGCGGGATCGTCGCGGTTGCTTGCGAAGTAGAGCCTCTTCCCGTTGGCCATCGTCGGGCAGGCCTCGGCAGCGGACGTGTTCACCGACGATGGCATGGGCACGGCTGCGCCGAATTCTTCTGCCGTGCTCTCGCGCGTCGCCATGTACAGATCCTGGTTGCCGGCACGATTGGAATTGAAGACGATGGTTAGGCCGTCGGGCGAATGGCTGGCACAACCGTCGATGAGAGCCGTGTTGATGTCCGGTGAGGACAGGGAATTGAGGTTCGCCGGCGCGCTCCAGTCGTCCCAGTTTTTGGCGGCCACGGCGCTCGACGCCGCCAGTGCCACCAGGCTGATCGTCCATGAGATTGCGCGCACTCTGTGTGGATTGACTCTGTTCATGACATCCCTCGCTCGAGTTTCAGTGACTGACCCGGCGTAGTAACCGGCGGTCGGAAGTTCGATGTGGATGTGCCGAGGGTTTGCCGATGATTTGCCGATCATACGGCTCGACGGGGACCGATGACTTTCAGCAAAGCAGCAACGCCGGGGCGGGAGGCATCTAGAATGCGCGGCTGATGCCGAACTCTGTACGGGTGCGGCTGTAGTCGTGGAACTCAACGGTGCTTCGGTTCCGCTCGATCACGAGGCGGGTGACCGGCGCGAAGCCGGCGAAGCTGAGCTGCCGGAAGACCGCGCCAACGGTAAACCGAGTCAGTCGATCCTTGCGCGTTTTAACAAGCAGCGCCAGCCGGTCATCAGCCTTCAGCCCCCCCACCTCGAAGCCTGCATTCAGTGTCATCCGGCCTATTTCGCGATAGGCGGTGAAACCGCCACTCCAGGAGCGCGTGGAATAGGCGGCGTCCTCAGCCCAAAAGCGATCCGCGCCGGCGTGAGCCGAGACGAGCAGGCGCGGGGAGAGTGCCCGCTCGTAGCGCAGCCTCGCCGCAAGACCGCGACCGTCCTGCAAGTCGTTAAGGCGGTTGTCGATCAGGCGACTGACTACGTCGAGCCGCGCCTGCGAGACCGCGTTAACCGGCGCGATGACGCTGCCCGCCAGACGTATGCTGCGCTGATAGGGCCTCATTCCGTACCATTGCTGCCCGGCGCCCAGCTCCGTGGCCAGCCGAATACGGCCAAAGCGCAGCTCGGGCCCGATCGCGAAGTCTAGGGCAATGTCGTTGAAGCTCTTGCGGCGGTAGAGGTTCGCCTCGCCACCGGCGCGGGCGAGCAGATCGAGGTTCTCTGACAGGGGCAGCCTGCCCAACGCGAACGCGCGAACGGCCGCGCCGACGCCGGACTTGGCCTTCGCGGCTTCCTCCACGGCGAAATCGCCAAAAACCGTCCCGAGCGTGTCCGAGTGGGTCGCGCGGTTGATATTGGAATTTGGAGTGAGAGCAAACTCGACGTGGAAGCCGATCGGCTTGCTGGTTTGCAGCGATGCCGACAGACGGTCGACGAAGCGGGCGACATTTACCGGAAGGTCCAACGAGCGAAGCGCGCGCAACTCGCGCAGGGCTGCATCCTCGTCGCCAAGCCTTTGTAGCGTGGTGGCGAGCTGCAATCGTGCGGCAGCCGCATTCGGCTGTTCATCCAGTAGCTGCCGCAGGAGCAGCGCAGCGTCGCGATTCCGCCCAACGCCAGCATGAACCATTGCCAGCCGATAGAGAGCCTCGCTTCGCACCTGCACATCCGGATGGGTGGCAAGTGCTCGAAGGGCTTGCTCGCCGACTTGGGCCTTGCCTGCCGCTATGGCCCTCTCCGCGACGTCGAACAGCTGAGCCGGCGTCAGTCGGGCGCGCACGGTCACGCCGGTCGCAAGGTCCGGAACGATGGGTTGGACTCCAGCGGCAAGGACAGCGAGCAAGCCCCCAGCAAGCAGCGACATTTCAGTTGCCCCTACGGCCGACCCATACTCCGAACATCTGAGAACCTACCTGCTTGATGGGATCGTGGAATGGCGCGCTCCATTGCGCCATCAGTTCCTCGGCTCCCGGCCCGGTGAATTGTCCGCTGAACGATCCTAATTGGCCGAAGTTCGCATGGGAAAGCTGCCCCGAATATTGGGTGCTGCCGGACGCATAGACGGTATTCACAAAGTCGTACCGGCCGAGCGGATAGCTTTCTCCCATTCCGCCGAGGTAGAGATAGACAGGGTTGAACTGCCCCGAGAGCTTTCCGGCACCAAAGTCGAAGGTGAGCGATGCGGTCCCTTCGATGAGTCCCCAGGCGTCGACGCTCGAACCCGCGACGAGCGCACTGTAAGTCGCGCTTCCCGTGACCGGCATAGCCCCATTTTGGGTCGCCGTTCCGAAGGCCACCCAGCCGAACGGGGCCTCTCCAATGCTTAGATAATTGTATCCGGTCAGCGTCGTATAGGTGAGCGCGAGATTCGGGTTGGATGGCCTCATGACGCTGACGTCGCGGGTCAATGCCTTGTCGGCATCGTCCACGACCAGCCCGCCCCACCAGGTCGCGTTGGGAGTATTATCCGAATAGGCCTTGAATTCGCCCGGCGTCGTCGAAGGGAAATCCATGAGGTAGGAATTCGTCGCGGCGTCATAGCGGACCGAAAAGCCAGTCGTGGTGAGCTCCGCCGACCCCCCTCCTGCGACCTCGGCGCCGAGCACTGCAAAATCCGTTGTCGCCTTGATCGCGGGGAAGATGTCCACCTTGCTCAGGCAAGGTAGGATCGAACATGTTGGCGTCGGTGTCGGTGTCGGCGTTGGGGTAGGCGTGGGCGTGGGCGTGGGCGTAGAATTTATATTCGAGCCTCCGCCCCCTCCACCACCACATGCCGTCAACATGCAGGCGGCTCCTGCCAGCATTATCCTGGCCGCGATCAACTTGCGCATTTGAATTCTCCTCGCGTGTAGTTTGCGAGGCACAGCGTGGATTTGCGGTGCGGCATATGCGATGAAGTTCTGCCGATGATGGTCTGATGATCTTATGATCGAGGCCAGGTGGGGAGCGAACAGTGGTGTTGAAGCTGTCGGATCTCGCTCAAAGGCCGGATTTTCGAATTGGACCTCTGGCGATCAGCTCCGCACGCCGCCAGATCGAAGGCCCTGCCGGTCAAGTTCATGTCGAACCGCTGATCATGCAGGTGTTCCTGCTGCTCATCGACGCACGGGGAAAGGTGGTTACCCGCACCGATCTGTTCGACCAGGTGTGGGGCGGCGTCATGGTCGGGGATGACAGCCTGAATCGGGCGGTTGCCAACGTTCGCCGAATCGCCGGCGAAACAGCCCCCGGCCTGATCGAGATCGAGACCATCCCGCGCACCGGCTATCGGCTGGTCGGCGACCTCGTCGGGCTGGAACCGGTGGTCGAGGCGCCGGTCGGTCCCGGCTCTCGCCTGTCGCGGCGCACCCTGGTCGCCGGTACCGCGGCGGCGGTGGCAACGGCCGGTGGGATCAGCCTATGGGCCGCAGACAGGTCGCGCGACCAGGTGCGCTTCAGCGCCTTGGTCGAAGAAGCCGAACAGATTCTGACGTACGAATATGGCAACAAGCGTCGCCAGGCCGCGCCCCTGATCGAGCAAGCCTTGGCGATCCGTCCCAATGACGCGCCAGCGCTTGGCCTGCTCGCCTATGTTCGCGCCAACCAGGCGCTCACCCGCCCCGCGGCGGATCACCCGCGGGCCGTGCAAGCCGCCGACGCGGGGGCGCGCGCGGCGCTTGCGGCGGATCCGAAACAGCCGAATGGCTTGCTCGCCCGCCTGCTGCTCCAGCAGCGCGGGCCCAATGACTGGGCTTGGAGCGAGGACCGGTTGCGCGAAATCCTCGCCATCGACCCGCGGAACGGCTTCGCGCTCGGCCATTTGGTCTTCCTACTCCAAGGCGCCGGTCGCCTCCGGCTTAGCTATGAGCTCAACGAACGGGCGATCTCCCTCGACCCGCTGAAGCCGGGGCCGCAATATCGCAAGGCATTGAAGCTGTGGATCTTCGGGCGAGTGTACGAATCGGACCAGGTGGTCGAACGCGCGATGCGGCTTTGGCCAAAGCATCCCTGGGTGTGGAACGCGCGCTTCCTGATCCTGGCCTTCACCAAGCGGCCGCACGCGGCGCTCGACATGATCGACGATGCGGCGACGCGCCCCGATACCATCACGCCGGGCAGAATGGCGCAGTGGCGCCCGACCCTAGCCGCGCTCGAGGACCCGTCGCCTGCACTCGTCGCCAGGGCGCGGGCGGCCAATCTCGTCGCCGCCCGGCAGAGCCCGGGTCAGGCTGCCTACGGCGTGATGGCGCTGTCCGGCCTCGGCGAGATCGACGCCGCCTATGACGTCGTCAACGGCCTTCTGCTCAAACGCGGGAATGTCATCACCCGCCAGCCCACCGACGGGCAGAACCGGATGGTGAACGACGCCAGCTGGCGCAACACGCAATGGCTTTCCACCCCTCCGCTGGCGCGCTTCCGCGTCGACCCACGCTACGCCGCGCTGTGCGACGACATCGGGCTGACCGCCTACTGGCGCGCCCGGGGGGTCAAGCCCGACTATCCGGCGGCGGTGCGGATCTAGAAACGCGCCTCCAGCGTCACCCCCAGCTCGCGCGGGTCGGCGGCGGTGCCGAAGGCCGGATTGAACAAATAGGTCATCGCGAAGTTGTCGGTGAGGTTTCGGGCATAGGCGGCAAGCGTGAAGCGGCCGAGCTCGAACGCGGCGCGGGCGTCGACCATCGTCGCCGCCTCGATCCGCAGATTCGGCGTGTTGAGGTCATTGCTGAAATAGGCGCTTCGGTGCCTCAGCGCGGCGTTGAGGCGCAGGCGCTCGCCCGGCCGCCACTCAGCCGCCGCCGACGCCGAGAATTTCGGCGCCCGACCGAACTCCTTGCCTGCGAACGCGCCGGCCGAGTCCTTTGCGATGCGGGTGCGAAGCAGGCCGACCGCGCCGCGCAGCCGCAGGCGCTGCGTCGCGCGCCAGTCGAGCGACGCTTCGAGGCCGTGCGAGCGCGCGTCGGGTACATTTTCGATTAGCATCCAGGTCGCAGCGCGGCCCGTCGGGACGCGGTAGATGCGCGACTGGGCCCGCTGTGCATCGCGGAAATCGTTGCGAAACAGATTGGCGGATAGCAACAGCCGATCGCCGAAC
Organism: Sphingomicrobium sp.; assembly: GCA_046715575.1. Lineage (GTDB taxonomy): Bacteria > Pseudomonadota > Alphaproteobacteria > Sphingomonadales > Sphingomonadaceae > Sphingomicrobium. Next base: position 6,025 of record JBKJYX010000076.1, read on the forward strand.
AGGGAGGCGCGGCCGAAGGCCTCGAACGACCACAAGGTCTCCATGTCGAAGGTCTGCATCTGCCGCGTGTCGAAGTTGATCGTCGTGCCCCCGGGGTGGGAGGCGTGCTGGACCAGAGCCCCGGCAGAGACCTGGTCTGATAACCGATAGGTGAGCACTAACTTCGGCAACCACGCCTCGAACGTCCGGTCGAAATCGACGATGGCGGGAAAGGCCGGCGTGCCGAGCGTGCCGTCGCGCTGCTGCCGGTCGCTCTGGAAGCGGAGTCCGGCCGTCAGCAGCAGCCGCTCCGCAAGCGCCACGTCGGCCTCGCCAAACAGACCAAGACTTTGCTGCTGGTCGAGGAATTCGCCCAGCCCGAGCACCGCCGACAGGTCGATGAACTGATCGAGCCGGGTACGAACGTGGTGGACCCCAAGCCTCGTGCGCAGCCCTGAGCGCGGCCGCCAGTCGGCGAGCAGCTCGACTGATCTGTCGCGCGAATGGATCTGGGTTTCGCCCAGCCCGGCCGGTGCGAAGCGGCGGACGCGCGCATCGCCGCCGGTCAGCGTCGCCGCCAAGTCAAGCGACGGACTCGCCTCCAGCCGCGCTTCGGCTGTCAGCGAGTCTACGTTGGTGCCGAACACGCCATAGGTCGCCAGCGGGTCGCGGCGCTTGCGGAACGGTGCTCGGATGCCGTCGATCTGCGGCATATGCGACTCCGTGTGCACTAGCGCCGTCTCCAGCCGCAGGCCGGGCAGGGCTGCGGGCTTGGCGAGCAGCTTGGCGCGCAGCGTGCGGTAGGTCTCGCGATCGGGATCGGCGCCCACGTGATTGTCGGCCATCTCGCTCGGCGGCCGGCCGCGGCGCCAGTCGCCCGCCAGGCGGAAGGCTATCTGATCGCCGACCAGCGGCCCGGTCACCATCGCCGACCCTTGCCAGGTGGCGAAGCTCGACCGCCCCATCCGCCCCCGCGCCTGCCAATCGGAGCTCGGGTCGTTGGTCGTCACGAAGATCGCCCCGGCGATCGAGTTCCGGCCCTGGGTGGTGACCTGAGGGCTGCGGAACACCTCGACCTGGGCGACGTCCCACAGCGGAGCGGCACCGAACACGAATTCGTTGTAGCTGACCGCCCGGCCGTCGACCTGGATCGTCGCGCGGGAACGGTTGCCGCCGAGGAAGGCGGGCAGGTCCTGCAGCACTCCTGTGGTGTCCTGGCCGCGGATCGCAGGTCCCTGCCCGCCGGTGCCGACCTGGACGTTGGGGATCGCTTCAAAAAGGGATTCAACCCGGTCGGCTCCCGCCTCGCCCTCGATCCTGTCCTGGGTGAAAACGGCGACGCTCGACGCGGTGTCGCGCAGCCGCCGGCTCGCCCGCTCGCCGACGACGACGATTTACTGCTCCGGCGGGCGCCCCTCGGCAGGCGCCAGCGCCGCCGCCAATGCCGCTCCGACCGCCCGCAGGACTAATCCCATGCCTCGTACCCCCGAATAGCGTCGCGACCGTCGCTCGCCTCCCGCCATCCCTATAATCTGCGGGCGCGTTAAGCCACGGCGGAAGCGCGATTAGGCGAAGCAGCCCTTGCCAGGGGCCAAGTGCGTTCGCCGGCGACTGGGGCTATTGGGGGCTGGGCGAGCGGGGACTAGTGACTGCTTTCCACCCATCCCGGACATTCGGAGCTGGCAGAGCGCTGCACTGGCCAATTTTCAAAAAATGCACCGCTCTCCGGACGGAAGGACTCCCATTGCACCGGCTTCCCCAAGCCGCTGCAATGCGCGCGTTGCACTGCAACATTCTCAATGATGCACCGCTTTCAGGACGAAAGATTTTCGCGATGCACTGCTCTCCCCCCAGAGCGCTACACTGGCGATTCAGCGGCCGAATGTCCGCTTTCGACCCAAAGCCGACATTAGCCAAGGTAACTTTGCGCGAAGAAATCCGAAGGCATCTCGTAGCAAACGAGTTGCCGCGCGGCTGCGCCTATCAGTCGCAGGAGGAGCCACCCTTAATCTCCACGATTAGGTTGTGAATGTCACCCTTTCCGATGTTCTCGACGGAGTGCGTGATCGGCTTGTTCCAATAAGCCTCGCCCGCTTTGCGCCGGCTGATCCGCTGGGTGCCGTCGGCTAGCCTGACCCGCGCTTTGAATGGCTTGAGTACATAAACGATGTAGCTCGGATGCGAGTGCATCGGGGTCCTCTTTCCAACCGCAACATCGTGGTATTGGACGCGAACGCAATCATTGTTGAGCAGCACTTTCGTTTCCGGAATTACGACTGTTCGATCCTGCGCAGCCGAAGCGGCAGGTGCCGCGATAGCGAGAGCTACACCAAAGCCTAGATTGAATTTTGACGTCGGATTCATGATGGTCTCCTGGGCAAGGAATGGGTGTAATCGATAGCCGAAGCTAAGAGATTGGTTCGCCAGAAAAGAGAGCGACCAGATTTCAGCCTCGCTGTTCACGCCCTTGGCGAACACTTGTGTACTAACGTCCGCTTTCCACCCATTGCGGACATTCGGCGCTGGGTCGCAAGATCTATCCGACACCCATTATCTGTCGCGCCGTCTGGTGCCACCCTGGCGTGTCCCACAGCCCGTGCACCGCCACCGCGAAAGGAATGTTCACCGCCAGCCAGATTAGGTAGGCCGGATGCACCGAGCGGTTGCGCAGCAAGTCCCACAGGAACAACGGCGCAATCGCCAGAAGCGTATACAGGTCCGGCGAGAGCGGGCTGCCCGGCATCGAGTGCGGCAGCCACGGAATCCGGTCGATCCCCGCCGGCAAGGCCATCGCCGTCGCCAGGAACATCATTCGCTTGTGCATGCCCGCGTTCCGGCCGCGC
>JBKJYX010000077.1:0-4654 GCA_046715575.1 Sphingomicrobium sp.
GGGCCATAGACAGCGGGAGGCCGGACAATAACCCAATCGAGTCCCGAACTTTCGACCAGCCTCTCGGACTTTGCCTTGGACGCACCGTAGAGCGACAGCTCGGGCTCGCGCGCGGCGAGCGAGGAAACGTGGACGAAGCGCCTGACCCCGCCCGCGGTCGCGGCGGCGAGCGTCGCCAGCGTCCCGGCGACGTTGCCGGCCTCAAATCCAGCCGCATCGGGTGCGTTGATGACCCCGGCGACGTGGATCACCGCGTCGGCGTCGCCAACCAGCTCTTCAAGTGCGTCGCGATCGGCAAGCGAACCCTTGACCCATTGCAGCGATGGCCGTGGCTCCTGCGGCCGCCGGGCTAGCGCCGTGACGGTGTGGCCGGCATCGACCGCCGCATCGACCGCCGCATCGACCAGCCGCGAGCCGACAAAACCGGTGCCGCCGGTAATCGCCAGCTTCACAGCGGCGACCTCAAAGTGGGGACCAGGGCCGCTCATCGGCCAACTCGTCCGTGTTCTGCTCGGGCACGTCGCCGAGCCGTTCGACGATCGCATCGAGGAGCGCTTCAATCCCTTGGCCGGTCGGCGCCGATATCGCGATCGCGTCGCTGCCGCTGGCCTTGTCGACCGCTTTCTTGACCTTCGCCAATTGCGTGGCATCGGTGAGGTCGGCGCGGCTCAGGGCGACGATCTCGGGCTTGGCGGCGAGGTCGGCGCCATAAGCATCCAATTCGCCGCGGACGACGCGCCATGCGTCGGCCGGATCGTCCCCGGCCACATCGACCAGGTGCAGGAGCAGCCGGCAGCGCTCGACATGGCCGAGGAAGCGGTCGCCGACGCCCGCGCCCTCCGCCGCGCCTTCGATCAGCCCCGGGATATCGGCGAGGACGAACTCACGCCCCTTGTGGCGGACCACGCCCAGCTGGGGCCGGAGCGTCGTGAACGGATAGTCGCCGACCTTGGCGGCGGCGTTGGTGGTCGAATTGAGGAGGGTCGACTTGCCCGCATTGGGCAGGCCGACGAGGCCGACATCGGCGAGCAGCTTCAATCGCAGCCATACCCACATCTCTTCGCCCGGCCAGCCGGAGCCGTGCTGGCGCGGCGCGCGGTTGGTCGAGGTCTTGTAGCTGGCGTTGCCGCGCCCGCCGTCGCCGCCCTTGAGCAAAGGGATGCGCTGGCCGACCCGGGTCAGGTCTGCGAGCAAGGTACGGTCCTCGTCATCGGCGAGAACCTGGGTGCCCACCGGGACCTTGATGACCAGGTCGCCGCCGCCGCCGCCGGTGCGGTTGGAGCCGGATCCGCCCTTGCCGCGCGGGGCCCGGAAGTGCTGGGTGTAGCGAAAGTCGATCAGCGTATTGAGCCCCGGCACCGCCTCGAAGATGATGTCGCCGCCCTTGCCGCCATCGCCGCCATCCGGGCCGCCATATTCGATGTACTTCTCGCGCCGGAAGCCCACCGCTCCCGGCCCACCCGCGCCGGAGCGAATGAAAATCTTGGCCTGGTCGAGGAAATGCATGAGGCGCAGTTAGGCGGGGCGGCGGCGGATTACTACCGCAGCCGCGGCGCGTCAGGCCTTGGGGTGCATAGCGGCAATGCGCGCGCGAAGGCCTTCCGCCGCGATCTCGCGGGAAGCTTCGCGGGGCAGGCCGAGCGCTTGTGCGATGGGCTCGCCAAGCAGTGAATCGCCAAGCGCGGCGAGGACCAGCGAAAGCGTCGATTCCGGGACCTTGTGATCCTCATGCTCGACACTCAACTGATCAACCAGCGCGCGGATCGCGCCCAGGATCGGGTTTAGCGCATCCTTATTGCCCGACAGGATCATCCAGGCCGCAAGCGCGCCCGCACCGCCCTTGCCGAAGGCGTCGAAGGTGCGGTCCACGATCTCACGTGCGTCGGACTCCCCGCGCCGGGCAAGCACGACAGCATCGCCGATGCTGGCCGTCACCTGTTCGGCGATTGAACGGGCCAATTCCGCCTGGAGTCCGGCAGCTGAACCGAAATGGTGGAGCAGGTTGGCGTGCGTTTTCCCGATCCTTGCCGCGACGGCCTTAAGCGTGACCGCCTGGGGTCCCTCTTCGACCAGCAGGTGGCGCGCGGCGTCGATTGCGGCCAACCGGCTCGCTTCCTGGCTGAGGCGTTCGCGCACTATTGACATCAGTGTAAGTTAAACTACCTCGGATGCATGACAACCGCTACCGTACCGACTCCGGCCGACCTCACCATCACGCCCCGCGACCGCCGCTTTGGCCGCGACCGGGAAGCGCCTCGCTTGTGGCACAGCGGCCGGGTGGAGGCGACCGCGATCTACAACGCGCTGTCCGCGACCTTCCCGCGGGGCGAGGCCTTCTTCGTCGAGAGCGTGCGGGCGTTTCGCGACGGCGCCGATCCCAAGCTGGCCGAGGAAATCAAGGCGTTCACGACGCAAGAGGTCGTCCACAGCCGCGAGCATTTGGCGTTCAACCGGCGCGCGGCCGAAGCGGGCTATGACCTCACCAAGCTCGACCAGCGGGTCGGGGAACGCCTGGCCGTGACCAAATCGAAGCCGCCGATCGTCAGCCTCGCCGCGACCATGGCGCTCGAGCATTTCACCGCCATCCTCGCCCACCAATTGCTCCGCGTGCCGTCCCACCTCCAGGGCGCCGACAGCGATGCGGCCGATTTATGGCGGTGGCACGCGTGCGAAGAGATCGAGCATAAGGGCGTTGCCTACGACACCTGGTTGCACGCGACCCGCGCGTGGCCGCGCACCAAGCGGTGGAAGGTCAAGGCGAAGGTGATGCTGTTCATCACTCGCAATTTCGTCGTCGATCGCACCGGCGGCGCGCTCGAGCTGATGCGCCAGGACGGCGTCGAGGGCGTGCGGGCATGGGCGAAATTGCTGTGGTACCTGTGGGTCAGGCCCGGCATGTTCCGCAAGATCGCGGGCGCGTGGTTCCGTTTCTTCCTGCCGGGCTTTCACCCGTGGAATGAAGACGATCGCGAGCTGTTGGGCCGTTATGAGGCGAGCGCCGCGGCCGTCGCGGCGCCCGCTCCCGTGAAGCAAGTCCGGCGAGCGCGCGCCTAGGCGGCGATCGACTCTTCGCTCGCCACCTCGTCCGCCAGTTCGAGCCGGAACAGCCGTGCCGGCGCCTCCGCGCCGCGCGCGCAACTCAGCCGCGGAGCGGTGATCCCGACCGGGTCGAAGCCCAATTTCTCGAGCACCCGACCGGACGCCGGATTGTCGAGGAAGTGCGAGGCCTGGAGCCGCGGCAGCCGCAGCGTGCGGGCAATGTCGAGCAGCGCTCGCGAGGCTTCGGTGGCAATCCCGCGTCCCCAGAACCGGCGCGCGACCCAATAACCCAGTTCGACGCCTCCGGATGATCGCCTGCCAAGCCCGCATGAGCCGAGCAGGCGCGGTTCCGCCTCCGTGCGCTCGAAGATCAGGAACGACGGCAGCAAGGGGTCGCGCGGCTGGGCAAGGAACGCCTCGGCATCGCGCAGGCCATACGGCCAGGGTGCAGTGGCAAGGTTGCGGACGACCTGTTCGTCGCCAATCGCGGCGGCGAGCGCCGGAGCGTCCTCCGCCCAGCCGGGCCGCAGCAACAGTCTTGCAGTCCTCGCGAACATCGTCCTTCTCCTTGCGCGTGAGGCCCATTAGCGGACCTCCGTGACAGTTTCGGGAGAAGACAAAAATTTAGGGAGGAGAGGGGGCTTCCCTCTTCTCCCTTGTGGCTTTGATCCTCTTGGATCTCGTCCGGGCCGCCCCCTTGTGGGAACAGCCCGTGATCGACTGTTCCTATTTGTTCGCCTCCGCCGGCATAATATGCACAAACTTGCGTCCAAGCTTGCCGTCGCGGAAGGCGACCGAGCCGTCGGTAAGCGCAAAGAGCGTATGGTCCTTGCCGATGCCGACGTTGTCGCCGGGGTGCCAGCGCGTGCCGCGCTGACGCACGATAATGTTGCCGGCGCGGGCCGACTGGCCGCCGAACAATTTGACGCCGAGGCGCTTGCTTTCACTGTCGCGGCCGTTGCGTGAACTGCCGCCTGCCTTTTTATGTGCCATCGTGAACTATTTCGCTTTAGTTGATTTCGGTTTCGTTAATTTCTTGGCCGCGCCCTTAGCAGGTGCAGCATTCTTTGTCGACGCCTTCGCCGCGGGTTTCGCCGCCGGCTTGGCCGCTGCCTTGGCCGGAGCTTTAGCCGCAGCAGCCTTCTTCGGCGCGGCGGTCTTGGCCTTGTCTGGGTTGGCCTTGGCCTGGTCGTCGGGCGCGGGGTTTTCCGTCACCGGCGCCTCGACCTTGGTCTTGGCGGGCAAATCGCTTGCGGGCGCTTTCGTCGGCTTTTCAGCCTTCGGGGCCGCTGTCTTCTCGGCCTTCTGGTCGCCGATCGCGACAATCCTCAGGATCGTGTGCTGCTGGCGGTGACCCTTCTTGCGGCGGTAGTTGTGGCGGCGGCGCTTCTTGAACACCGTGACCTTGTCGCCCTTCGCCTGGGCGATGATCTCGGCGCCCACGGTCAGCCCCTTCACCGACTTCAGCTCGGAGCCTTCGCCGGCGAGCAGCACGTCAGTGATGTCGATCCGCTGTCCGGTTTCACCGGCCACCTTCTCGACGACGATCTTGTCTCCCAGGGCAACGCGATATTGCTTGCCGCCCGTGCGCACGACTGCGAACATTGGCTCTACT
>JBKJYX010000078.1:0-6817 GCA_046715575.1 Sphingomicrobium sp.
CGCCTCGCGCGCCCGGGCAAAGGCGGCGGCGACCTTTTCGTCGCTGGTCACGTCGACTTCGCAGAAAATGCCGCCGATCTCGGACGCAACCTGGCCGCCCTTGTCCGCGTCGCGATCGAGCACCGCGACCTTGGCCCCGCGCCGCGCGAGCTCGCGTGCCGTCGCCTCGCCCAGCCCCGATGCGCCGCCGGTGACGACCGCGGCAATGCCTTGTATGTCCATGCTCGTGCCTTCGCTTGGGGCTGGACCTGGCCAGCGCCGGTGCGGGCCTATGCGATGGATTTGCGCGAACACCAAGAGGGTGCCGCTCGTCATCAGGTGATGCGCCGGGGACACGCTTCATCGGGCCCGGCCGACTAATTGCCCGAGAAATCACTGGAAATGCTGACTTTTGGAGCGTGTCGTGGCAATTTGAAAAATTGCCGCCATATGGGCATTGTTCATACAGCCGGGGCTAGAGAGTAAGCATGAAGCCGCACACCCTTCGATCGATCGCTTGCGCAGCCATGCTTTTCGGGACGGCCGCAGCTGCGCCTGCGTTCGCGCAGCAAGCTGTGCCGAGCGCGCCCAACCAGGCGGCAAGCCTGCCGTCCGCAGGTGCAGTCACCGCTTTCTACAACAAGTGGTCGACGCCGATGTGGTTCCGCGGCGGTGTCACCAATCCGGCCGCCGGCACTCTCATTACTATCCTCAAGCGGGCGCAATTCGACGGCCTTGCTTCCGGACCGCAGCTGGCGTCCCGGGTCGAAGCGGCGATCGCCCGCGCCTCAAGTCGCACTCCGGCCGACGTCATGGCGGCCGAGCAGACGCTGTCGGCGGCCTGGGTGATGTACGTGCAGGCCATCAAGCGACCGACCCCGCGCATGATCTACGCCTATCCGGTGCTGTTGCCGCAGAACTCTCGGGCCGACCAGATCCTGCTGACCGCGGCAGCGTCGCCGTCGCTCGATCAGCACCTGGTGGCGGTGTCCAACGTCAATTCGATCTACGCGCAAATCCGCCAGGCCGCCTGGCAGCAGGACCAGCTGACCGGGGCCAGCCCGGACCCGCGCGCGATTGCCAACCTTGAGCGGGCGCGAGCGCTGCCGCCGGGAGGCCGCTTCATCGTCGTCGACTCCGCCAACCAGCGGATGACCATGTACGAGAATGGCCAGCCGGTCGATTCGATGAAGGTCGTCGTCGGCACCCGCGAACTGCCGACGCCGCTGATCGCCAGCATGATTCACTATGTGACGTTCAATCCATATTGGAACGTCCCCCACCATTTGGTCCGCAAAACCGTCGCTCCCAATGTGGTCAAGCAGGGCCTCGGCTATCTCAAAACCCGCGGTTATGAAGTGATGGCCGACTGGAGCGAGACCTCGGCGGTCCTGCCGCCCGAATCGGTCGACTGGAAAGCCGTTGTCGCGGGCAAGACCCAGATCCGGGTGCGCCAGAAACCGAGCCCGACCAATTCGATGGGCAAGATGAAGTTCCGCTTTCCAAGCGGCGAGGACATCTACCTGCACGACACTCCCACGCGCGAGTATTTCGCCAAATCGCAGCGGACGCTCAGCAACGGCTGCGTCCGGCTCGAAGATGCGAAGCGTTTCGCTCGCTGGCTCATGGGCCGCGAGCCGGTGGCGCCGTCCAGCGACCCCGAGATCCGCGTCCAGATCGCGCAAGGTGTGCCGATTTACCTGACCTATTTGACCGCGCAGCCTAGCACTGCCGGAGTCAGCTACCTCGCGGATGTCTACGGCTGGGATCGGCCGGCCGGGCAGCAGGTCGCTTCCACCAAATAGCGTCCCTGATCGACGATTTCTGAAGCGATGGCTTGGGCTGGCGGCGATCGGTCGCCGGCGCATCCGGCAGCCTTCCACGCGTTTCAAGCAGTGCCCAAAAGAAAACCGGCCCGGAGGCGAACCTCCGAGCCGGCATTCATTTCAAGACCGTCAGCCAGGCTGACGCCTCGCCGTATTACCCGCGCTCGGGCTCAGGCGGCGGCGGCGGCGGCGGCGGCGGTGGCAGCGGACACACATCCGTCGCCAAGATCACCGAGCCGTCCGGGCACGTCTGCGTCGCCGGAGGCGGCGGTGGCGGCGGTGGCGGCGGCGGTGGCGGCGGCGGTGGCGGCGGCGGCGGAGCGAAGTTGTAGATCAGGCTCAGCAACAGGCTGTGCGTGCGGAAACGCCCGTCCAGATCGAACCCGGTGCCTTGGAAGTTCAGCTTGTTCACATTGAACATGCGATACTTCAGGCCGAGGTCCATGTTCGGAGTGATCGCATAACGCACGCCGGCAATGGCCTGCCAAGCCAGGCCGCTGTCGCTATCGTCGAAGCTGAGCCGAGAAACCGGCGCCAGCACATCGACGTTGTACTTGACCTTGGCCAGACCGACACCGCCGCCGACATAACCATTCCAGGCACTGTCGTCGCCGAAATCGAGCAGCACATTGACCATCCCCGAAAGGACGGAAACGTCCCCGTCGGTCGGGAATTTGATCCCGATGGTCGGCGCGGACAGGGCCGCGGCGATCTTGGTGTCGTCGATGTTTGCGCGCTTGTAGCCAAGCTCGAGCTCGGCGCGAATCGACCCGAAGTCGTAGCCGCCGATGACGTCGACATCCCAACCCCGTTTATGGTTGATGCTGATCCCGTCTTCAATCGAGACGTTCGGGCTGTCATAATCGAGCACGGTGTCCTCGACGATCATGCCCCCGGCTTCAAGTCCGACGTAGCCGGAATGATCGAGAGCGAACGCCGGTGTCGCCAAAGCTGTCGATGCGAGCGCCATTACGATGGCCAGCTTGCGCATAATTGTCCCCTTTCACGTGCGTTCTGAATTTGAACTGCCGGGGCACACTATGAGAGCGCTTGTATCCGCGCAAGATGGCTCTTGTTTCAAGTTGTTGCACAAAAGCCTCACCTGTTCCCAGAGACAAGCGCAAGCCATTGAAACACCTGATCTTTTTTACATTTCGATAAGTCCGTGCTCGCGCAGGGCAGTGAGGACGAGTCCGATCGCTGTCCTGGCTTCCGCATCGATCGTGGCGCCGCCCGCCGGAGCCAGAATCGCCGAGCCGCGCGAGCCGACCACTTGCAGGCCGTCGACGACCAGCTGGGACCCGTTGAGCGTTCCCACCTCCCAGGCGCCGCCGTCGTACACCGCGGTTTCTCCACTGCTCACGACATGGACGCTCATGCCGTCACGCGGCGCGATGAAGCGCCAGCCGCCACTCGTGTAGGCCGCGATCTGCTGGGCATGGCCGGCCCAGGCCCCGCTCGGGCTGGCGGCAATGATATAGCAGTTTCCGATCGCCGGGCTCGCCGGCGGTTAAGCGAGCGGAAGGCCTTCGACCGCTCCCGCCACCAGCACGTCGAGCAGCTGCAGCGCTTCGTTGTGGAACAGTTCCTTCTGGGCTTGCCCGGGTACGATGAAAGGCAGCGACAGGCGCGGGGTCGCGCTCATTGGCTATCTCCTAGCTTAAATTGATCGGCATCGCGGCCGCCCGCGAGGGGGCGAGATCGCCCAACTGCCGAATCGACAGGATCGCGTCGCCGGTGCCGACGATCGCGAGCTGCGCGGCATCGAAGGCCAGGAATGGGGCATCCGTCTCGACCTCGATTCGGCCGGCGCCGCCCTCCAGCTCGACGCGGTAGAGCTCGCGCGATTCTCCGACGGGTGCATCCATGTCGTCGAGCCATGCCCAGCCATGGCGGCTGCGGCGAACCCAGCTGATGAGCAGCCCGGCAGGCGATTGAACGGCATCGACATGGACTGGGGAGGGCGGCCGCTGTGCCTCGCCCGCGGCCAGGGCCGAGATTGCTGGAGTCGTATCGCCTGGCCGCGCCGAGCGAATCTCGATCGCCGACCCGCGCAGCGATGCCGCCAGGCCAATGCGCTGCAGCGTCCCTGGCTGGAGGAGGGCGAATGGCTCGCCAATGGCGTGGCCGGCCATCGCCCATTCGGTCCCGCGGCGGCCGCGCAACAAGCGCGACAATCTGAATTGCCCGGGGCCGATTGTCTCCGATTGTCCGAACTGGATCAGCTCGCCGCCGAGCATGGCCAGGTTGGAACCCATGACCAACGATGCGTCGTCGCGGCTTTCTAGCCATTGGCCGTCATCGACCAGCTCAACCTCGATGCTGTTGATCAGGTCGATTAAGTGCGGCTGTCCGGGCGGGAGAGCGGTCAGGGCCTCGCCAAGCACCGACTTTCGCGTCGCCGTCAAACCGGCGCTGGTCCCGTCGGCGGCGGTGATTTCAATCGGCACCGGTCTCCAGCCTGTGGTTGGTGACGCGGCGGCCAGGTGAAGCGCCAGCTCCGATGAATTTTCGACACCGAGGTCGGGCAGGTCGAACAACGCCAGGCTGATTTCACTTTGAAGCAGGTCGGGACTTGGCAGCGACCGGCCCGCATCCGCGGCGATCGAACCGGCCAGTGCCCAGGCCGGCCGCAGCTGGACAACGGCGACCATCGCCTCGATCACGCAACTTTCCACCGTCCAGCGCGACGGCGTCGATTGGAGTTCGATGATCGATCCCGGCTCGAGTCCCATGCACCGCGGCGGCAGGCGCAGGGTCAACTGGTCGCGCCGCGCCCACCGCCTCGCCAGTTCGCTTTCGACCAGCGCCCGCGCGAAATCGGCGCCGGCCACGACCGCTAGCTCGGCATCTTCCTGCGGCCCGCTGCCCTCGCCGACGGTGGCCCGCATCTGCGCCGTCTGATAATCCCGTGAGGCATCGTAGTAGGACAGAGTCAGGGCAACCGGCAGCGACCGCGCCGCCGCCTGCGTGCGCTCCATCCGGTCGGATTGTTTGCCATCGGCGCTGTTGCCGAGATCGTCGTCCGACAGGGCAATCGGCGGGCCGGGCGTCGCCGGGCGAAGGTTGTTGCCGTCGTCGAACAATTCCAGGCCGAAATGTTGCACCAGGGGTTCGACCGCCGCCTTGATGCTTGCGCCGTGCGCGGCATAACCATCGATGGCGGTTGCCGCGTCGCACTGGATCAGCTCCGCGCTGGCATCGGCGAGAATCGCGCCCAGCCCTTGCGGCGATGCATCGGCCTCGATCTCGAAAGTCAGGAACGGAATCCGGTTGCCATATTCGGCGAGCTCGAGATCCTCGAACACCGCCACCGCCAGCCCGCGATAGGCGGGTGTCTCGCTGATGCCTTCGAGCGATCCGATCAGCGGGTCGATCGCCTGGCTCTCGCTGCCCGGATGGAAACGGAAGCCGGTGCTGACCTTGAAATCGCCGGCCGCGCCGCGCAGCAGCTTGCCGTCGGCCCAGATGCGCTGGATCGATCCCGCGGCCCGCGACGACAGCGCCACCGCGAGCGACACCGAGTAACTGTAAACGGTGGTCTCGGGCTGGCCCTTGGCGCCGGTCTGGGTCGTGCTCTCCTGCAAATCGGTCGCCCAGATGACGCTGCCGGCGGCCCGCATGGTGCCGTAGATTCGCGGGATCTGGGTTCCGTAGGTAGAGGTCTGGACATTGAGGTCGCCGAGCCGCGGACCGCGCCGCGCCGAGCCGAACAATTGCTGGTCGAACGACTGGCCGATGAGGCTGCCGATGGCCCCGCCCAGCGGGCCGCCGAGAACGGTACCGACGGCCGTCAGGACCAGAGTCGCCATCGCTCAGGCGCCCTTCAACGAACGCGCCCGGCGGCGATAGACGGCGATCGTTTTCCACCGCGGAACGCCCGGGGTTTGGACCACTCTTCCAAGTTTGGCGTCGGCGTGGACGAAGCCGCCGCACGTCTTGATCGCCAAGTGCAACTGGTCGCTGGCGACCCCCAAAACCATGATGTCGCCGGGTTTGCAGCGCGCCGGAGCAACGCGCCGGAAGTCGCGCATCAGAACGCTCTCCAGCTCGCGCCGATGCTCTCCGCGCAACCGGTAGTCGCAGCGAAACTTCGCGCACGGCAATCCGAACGCGGCGATCGCCAGGCCCGCGCAATCCAGGCCGGTCGCCGCATCTCTCCCCTGCGCGCGGAATCGGGTCCCGACGAGCGCCCGGGCTCGCTCGGCGTACGCAATGTCCACGCTCACGCCCCCGGGAATCGCGTCAGCAAATCATTGCCCGGAAGGTGCGGCTCGCCGCGGAAGTTCACCGCATTGTCGAACCGCGCGACGCACGTCTCGAAGCGCTTGTCGCAGCCTTCGCGAAGCTCGACCCGACAGCCGATTTCGACGGCTTCGCGCGGCAGGTCGCGGACCCGTACGACATCTCCGTCAACGGCGACGATGGTCGTCGACAGGCCGCAGTTCGCGCCGCGCAGATAACGCAGCCGCCCGAGCAGATAATCGTCGCCGATCGCTCGATCGAGCGTCAACTCCCCGCCGTCGCTGGCGAGGACGACGGCAAAGCTGGTTCGGCCGGCGAGATCAACGCGGCATTTCTTGTCGCCGAAATGCGCGCGGCACCCGGGCGACGTCGCGGGACAGATCGGCTGCTCGAGCCGCCACGCGGCGCCGCGCAATTCGGCGGTGAAACTCTCCCCTTGCGTTGACAACTCGCCCAGCTCGCCCGCCAGCATTACGATCGCGTCGGCTTCCGGCGCCGCCCAATCGACCGCCGACAAGCGAATGCCGGCCCCGTCCCAGCGCCCGAGCGCGAGGTCGATCGCTTCCAGCGCATCCGTGCTCAACGCACCGGCGATCTCTCCGGAATCGGGCTCCAGTCCCAAGCTCCGGCTCACGGATGCAGGCGTGATTCCCGGCGTCGGAATGTAAGCCACGCCGTCATGCGTCAGCGCCTCGTCGTGGCTGGTCAGCGCCAGCCCGGCGCCATCCGACCGCTCGATCCGCCAGCACAAGGCGATCGTCGTCAAC
>JBKJYX010000079.1:0-3801 GCA_046715575.1 Sphingomicrobium sp.
GACGGCTTTTTATGCAGATCATCGTTCGCGACAATAACGTCGAGCAGGCGCTGCGCGCGCTCAAGAAGAAGCTGCAGCGCGAAGGCGTCTACCGCGAGATGAAGCTGCGCCGTCATTACGAGAAGCCGTCCGAAAAGCGCGCCCGCGAGCGCGCCGCCGCGATCCGCCGCGCCCGCAAGCTCGAGCGCAAGCGGATGGAACGCGAAGGCACCGCACGCTAGACCCTAGCTTTCGAAGCCGCCTTTTCAGGAGGCCGAATTCATGCCTGCCAGCACCGTTGCCCGCCCCCCGAGCCGCCGCGCAGGCGTCGGCAAGTTGTGGTTCGGCCTGCTGGCGCTCGTCGCCGCGGGGGTCGCCCTGGCTTGGATCGGAGCCGGATCGCTGCGCGGCGAGACGACGCCGAGCGGCCTCAAGTTCCGCACCGTCGAAGCTGGCTCGGGCCCGCAGATCAAGGCCATCGACGGCGTGCTCATCGAATATGAAGGGCGGCTCCTGGACGGAACCGTGTTCGACACCAGCGAAGGCCGCGGACCGACGCCGATGATCGCCGGCCAGGTCATCCCCGGCTTCGCCGAGGCCCTGACCAAGATGCAAAAGGGCGGACGCTACCGAATCCGCATCCCGGCCAAGCTCGGCTATGGCGACACGCAGCCGCCGGGCAGCGCAATCCCGCCCAACTCCGACCTCGAATTCGACGTCCATGTCGTCCAGGTCGTTCCCAATGCGGCGCTAATGCAGGGAATCCAGCAGCCCGAAGCGGCGCTGCCCGAAGCGGTGCAGCCCGAAGCGGCCCCGCCGCAGCCCTAAACGATTTCCGGCGGGTCGCCCTTCTTGGCCGCTTGCTGGCGGCTCAAGTCGATCAGCGTGACTTTCAACGACGCGAGGATCGGGTCGGCGAACAGGACACCGAGGATGCCGAACAGCGCCCCCATCAACAGCTGCATCCCGAGCACGATCGCCGGCGCCAGGTCGACGGTGCGCCGCGCGATGTACGGGACGACCAGATAACCGTCGATATTCTGGACGAAGAAATAGACGAAGATCGCCCACAGGCCCTGCTCCGGGCCGGCGCTGAAGCCGACCGCGACCATCAGCACACCCGAGGTGATCGCGCCGATGTTGGGGATGAAGGCCAGCACGCCGGTGAGGAGTCCCAGCAGGGCCGCCATCGGCACCGGCCCAATGCCAAAGATTTGGCAGACATAGGCCAGCATCAGCCACGTAAAAATGCCCTCGAGCAGCATGCCGACGAGGCGCCCGAACAATAGCCGGCGAAGCGTGAAGGCGACATGATCGGCGATCCGGTAGAAGCCGGTGCGGGCCCTTAGCGGCAGCATCCAGGCGATGCCGCGGTCGTAGATCCTCGGTTCGGCGGCAAGGAAGATGCCGATGACGAGCATCACGATCACGCTCGTGACCGCGCCGATCGCGCTCCCGACCGCGCTGGTCAGCCGGCCGATTGACCCGAGCAATTGCGATCCGACGGTAGTTGCCTGCCCCTTGGGCAGCAGCCCGAGTGACGCGGCAAACTCCATCACCCGGTGGAATTGGGCGGTAACGACCGCTCGCAGCGTTTCCGCCTGGGCGGCGATGGTCGTTCCGGCGAACCAGAACAACCAGCCGATGAAGCCGAATCCAAGGAGGATCGTGAGCAGCAGCCGCCAGCCGCGCGGAATCGGCAGGTATCGGCCAAGCAGTCGCGTGCCACCGTCCAGGAACACGGCGAAGATGATCCCGCCCAAAATCAGCAGCAGCGGTTGGGCGAGGACGATCACGCCGATGATGGCGAGCGCGAGACCGAACCAGACGGCCGCCTTCTGCAGCTCGCGGCGGACCAGCGGATCGCGGAATTCCGCCGGGCCCGGCCGCTCGATGTGCGGCTCGACGGTGGGCGGCTCGGCCATCTAGTCCGTCGTCCCCCTCAGCGACCGTCCGGCGCGACCCCGTCGAAGCGCCTCGACCCAACTGACGGGGTTATAGATCTTGGTCGTGCCATCCAGCGAGAAGGTGATGAACTCGGCCCGCCCGCCAATATTCTCCCAGGGCACCGGCCCGCCAAGGCCCTTGGAAGTCTCGTCGGCTGGAAACCGGCTGTCGGCGCTACGATCGCGGTTGTCACCCATTAGGAAAACGTGGCCCGCAGGCACTTTAAGCGGAGGGAATTCGTCGCCCGGATACGCGCCCAGATCAACGGTGTCATAGCTCGGCCCGCCGGGCAGCGTCTCGCGAACAACCGGCAGGCGGCAATATCCACGCCCTTGCTGGGTCACGCGAAAGCCGGAGAACTCGATCCCGCACGGCGCATTGGCATCGATCGGGACCAGGTCCGGCGGGCGGACTTGCGACCGCACCGGACGCCCGTTGAGGATCAGCCTCCCGTGGCGCACCTCGATGGTGTCGCCGGGCAGGCCGATCACCCGCTTGATATAATCTTCATTGCTGCCCGGCGGCGTGACGATCACGACGTCGCCGCGCCTGGGCATCTTGCCGAGCCCCCGCCCGCTCATGCACGGCAAGGTGATGCCCCAGCTTTCGCCGGTGCGCAGCACCAGCGAACGAAAGATCGCCGCGGGGTTGGGAATGGTTGGCGAGACGTATGACCAGCCATAGGGAAATTTGCTGACCACCAGCCGGTCGCCCTTTAAGAGCCCCGGCATCATCGATTCCGACGGAATGTAGAATGGCTTGGCGATGAAGCTGTGAAAGGCGAGCACGGCGAGGATCACCCACAACAGGCCCTTGACCTCGCGCCACACCGCCGCGGCTTTCGACTCCTTGGGTTGGGCGGGCTTCGCACTTGGCTCGTCGAGCGGACCCTCGGGGCTCAAAGGGGCCTCGTTGTTCAATCAGGACTCCATCTTGCGCGCGGTCAATATGACGAAGGCCTGCGCCCAGGGGTAATCGTCGGTCATGGTCAAGTGAATGTCGATTGCGTGCCCCGCCGGCGCCAGGGCGTCAAGCCGTCCGCGCGCGCCGCCGGTGAGCTCAAGCGTCGGCGCTCCCGAGGCTGCATTGACGACGCCGATGTCCTTCATGAACACGCCGCGCTTAAAGCCGGTGCCGACCGCCTTGGAAAAAGCCTCCTTGGCGGCGAAGCGCTTGGCCAGGGTTCCGGCGGTCGTGTGCGGCCGTGAAGCCGCCTTGGCGCGCTCGGTGGCGGTGAACACCCGGTTGAGGAAGCGCTCGCCGAACCGGTCGAGCGACTTCTCGATGCGCTCGATGTTGCACAGGTCGGAGCCGATGCCGACGATCATCGGGCGGAATCCATCATTTCGCGCATCCGCCGCACGCTGGCTTCGAGCCCGGTGAAGATCGCCTCGCCGACCAGGAAATGGCCGATGTTGAGCTCGGCAAGCTGCGGGATGGCGGCGATGGGCGCGACATTGTCGAAGGTCAGGCCATGTCCCGCATGGGGCTCGATGCCGTTCTTGACCGCCAGCGCGGCGCAATCGGCGATCCGCCTGAGCTCGGCAGCGCGTTCGTTTTTCGCGACATGTGCGTAGCGGCCGGTGTGGAACTCGACCACCGGCGCGCCGAGGCGGATGGCGGCTTCGACCTGGCGCGGGTCGGGCTCGATGAACAGGCTGACGCGGATGCTCGCGGCGCCGAGCTTGGCGACATGATAAGCGAGGTGGTTGTGCTGCCCGGCGGCGTCGAGCCCGCCCTCGGTGGTGCGCTCCTCGCGCTTTTCGGGGACGATGCAGGCGGCGTGGGGGCGGTGTGCGAGCGCGATTCCCAGCATTTCCTCGGTCGCCGCCATCTCGAGGTTCAGCGGCAGGTCGATCTCGGCCATCAGCCGGT
>JBKJYX010000080.1:0-4857 GCA_046715575.1 Sphingomicrobium sp.
CTCCGGCGACCAGCATGTCGTTGAGATGGGCGTAAAAGCGCGCCTCGGCGATCAGCACTCGCGCCATGGCGTCAAGCCTGTCCTGAGCCTTGTCGAAGGGCCGGGAGCTCGATGCGGCGTTCCTCGATGATCGCCAGACCGTACCCCGACAGCGCGACCGGTGAGTGACAGGTGTTCGACAACAGGATCATGTCGTGGATGCCAAGCGCGGCGAGGATCTGCGCGCCGATGCCGTAGCTGCGAAGGCCTTCGCCGCCCGCATCGCCGCCCGGTGGCGGCTTGCCCGAGCGCAGATCGGTCGCGCGCGACAGCGAGCCCGGCGACGCGGCATGGAGCGCGACGATCACGCCGGCGCCTACAGCCTCGATCATTGCCATCGCGCCTGGGAGAAGGCCGGACCGGTCGCTCGCCTCGCCGAGGACGTCGGCGAACAGGTCGAGGCTGTGCATCCTGACCAGCACCGGATGGTCGGGGTCGATGGTGCCGTGGACCATCGCCAGTTGCTCGGCGCCGGTCGCCTTGTCGCGGAACACTTGCGCCTGCCACTGGGCGCCGCTCTTGGCGGTGAAGCCGGTGGTCGCGACCCGCTCGACCATGTGGTCCTTTTTGAGCCGGTAGGCGATGAGGTCGCGAATGGTGCCGATCTTCAAGCCGTGCACCGCCGCGAACTGCATCAGATCGTCGAGCCGGGCCATGGTGCCGTCCTCGCGCATCACTTCGCAGATCACCCCCGATGGGTTGAGCCCGGCCAATCGCGCGACGTCGACCGCGGCCTCGGTGTGGCCGGCACGAACCAGCACGCCGCCCGGCTGGGCGACCAGCGGGAAGACATGGCCGGGCGAGACCAGGGCCTCGGGTCCGTGGGCGGCGTCGATCGCAACGGCGATGGTGCGGGCACGGTCGGCGGCGCTGATGCCGGTCGAGATGCCGTCCGTGGCTTCGATCGAGACGGTGAACGCGGTGCCGTTGCGGCTGCGGTTGGAGCTGGTCATCGGCTGCAGGCCAAGGGATTCGACCCGATCCTTGGTCAAAGCCAGGCAGATCAGCCCGCGTCCGTGCCGCGCCATGAAGTTGATCGCGTCCGGAGTTGCCATTTGCGCGGGGATCACGAGGTCACCCTCATTCTCGCGGTCGGCATCATCGACCAGGATGAACATTCGCCCGTTGCGCGCCTCGTCGATGATCGCCTCGGCGCCGACCAGCACGCCCGTGTTGCCGCGCTGGAGCAATTTCTCGAGCCGGCCAAGGGTGTCGGCGGTCGGGTTCCAGTCCGGGGAGCCCAGTTTTCGCAGGGAGTTGGGATGCAGGCCGGCGGCGCGGGCGAGGCCGGACCGGCTGACTTCCCCGGTGGCGATGACAGCGCTCAATTGCTCAATTAGGGTCGTGCTCATCGGCGCGCATTATCACATTGCAATGTGATGACAAGCGCTTTCCTATGTCGCAGCGTGTGCTCGTGCCTCCATCATGCGCTCGAGGTAGCGTGCCAGTACGTCGATCTCGACATTGAGCTGTTGCCCAAGCTTAACCTGCCCAAAGGTCGTCTGCGCCGCGGTGTGCGGGATGATGTTGACGGAGAAGCGGGTTGAGCCGCTGCCTTCGTCCTCGACATCGTTGACCGTCAGGGACACGCCGTCGAGCGCCACCGAGCCCTTCGGGGCGATCAAGCGGCCAAGCTGGGCCGGAACCCGCAGGGCGAACCGGGTCGAGCCACCGTGCGGAGCAGCGCCGATCACCTCGGCGACGCCATCGACGTGGCCGCTGACGATGTGGCCGCCAAGCTCGTCGCCGATCCGGAGCGAGCGCTCGAGGTTGAGCCGCGAGCCTTGGCGCCATTTGTCCTTCGCGGTGCGCGACAGCGTCTCGGCGGAAACGTCCACCGCGAACCAGTCGTCGCCCTTGTCGACGACCGTGAAGCACACGCCTGAGCAGGCGATCGAGCTGCCGAGATCGATGGATCCCATGTCGTAGCCGCTGGCGACGGTCAGGCGCAGGTCGCCGCGCTGCTCGTTGGTGCGGACCGTGCCGACGTCGGTGGTGATCCCGGTAAACATGACCGCGCCCTAGCTTTCGCGGACCCGCTCGTAAACTTCGAGCCGGTCGACGCCGAGCGCGCGCCCGTCCCCGGCCCGCCAGCGGCCGTGGGCGTCGGCGATGCCCTCGAGCCCGATATAGCCGAACGACGACTTGCCTTCGCCGACGATGATCGGCGCGCGGTAGATGAGGATGCGGTCGACCAGGTCGGCGGCGAGGAAGGCGGTCGCGGTCGCCGAGCCGCCTTCGACCAGCAGGTCGTTGACGTCATGAAGGCCATGGACATCCTGCGGAGATTGCAGGGTTTCCCAGCCCTCGACCGCGTCGCCGCGGGTCAGCAGCGCGCGCCTCGGCGACCGGTCCTCGAGGCCGGGCAAGCGCACATCGAGCTTCGGCGCGTCGGCCAGGTACGTCCCCCGCCCGACCAGGATCATGTCCGAATGGGCGCGTTCGAGATGGACGTGGGCACGTGCGTCCTCGCCCGAGATCCATTTGCTCTCGCCCGAAGGCATGGCGATCTTGCCGTCGATCGACAGCGCCAGCTTCAAGGTGATCCGCGGCCGGCCCTGCTGCAGCCGCGTGAGGTAGCCGGCCATCGATTCGGCAGCCTCGGCCGCGCCGCAACCAACCGCGACCGCGATCCCGGCCGCTTTCAGCTGTTCGATGCCTTTGCCGCTGGTCCGCGGATCGGGATCTTGGAGCGCGATGACGACCCTTGCCGGCGCGGCCTCGACGATCAGCTGCGAGCAAGTTGGGCCACGTTGGCTTTGGTGAGCGCAAGGCTCAAGGCTGGTGTAGAGGGTCGCGCTTTTCGACCGCTCGCCACCTTCAGTCAGGGCGACTGCTTCGGCATGCGGTCGGCCGCCCGGTTGGGTAGCGCCGCGGCCGACGATCTCGCCGCCCGCGACGATGACGCAGCCGACGTTGGGATTGGCAGCCGTGCGCCCACGCACCCCGTCACCGAGCGCGATCGCCTCGGCCATGAAGCGGGCGTTTTCGCTCACATTCCCAGCTGCTTCTCGAGTTTCTGGAACTGCCGCTGCCGCTCTTTTAGCGCGGCTTCCCTCGCCGCCTGGTCGATCTTTTGCTGGGCGACGATCTCGGCATCGGTGCGGTTGGCTTTGTATTCCTGGACATAGATCACGCGCGGCTTTGGGGCGGTGTTGATCTGGGAATCGACCAGGAATTCGATGATGATGATGATCGTCACCAGCACCGCGAGCGCGGCGCCGATCCAGCGCTCGCGGCCAGGCTGGCGCACGACGGCCATGAAATCGGCGATCGCTGCGCGAGGGCTGACGGGACGCGGGAAAATCGACATGCCGCCGGGATAGGCGTTCGGCTTCGCGCTCGCCAGCCCTGTCCCCTAGTTGTCCAGTTCGAAGCGCAGGGTGATCACCGTCGCCGACGCGATCGCACGGCCGTCCTCGGTCGCCGGCCGATAGCGCCAGTGAGCGATCAGGTGCCGGCGCGCCGCGGCCAGGAAGGCGGCATCGGCCTTGACGACCGGTTCGACGGCAATGACCCGGCCCCGCGGATCGATCGTCAGCCTGAGCTTGAGGATCGCCTGTTCTTCGCTCTGGATTTTTGACGGCGGATAGGGCGGCCGGACAGCCGATGGCAGCGTCGCGAAACGAGGTCCAATCCGGACCGGCGAGGGCGTCGGAAGCGGGTCGACGGTCGGCCCGATCCTGTCGCCGCCGGGGACCGGCAGCGCTATTGGCGTGACGTCGATCCCGTCGTCGTTCGGCCAGGGTATCGGCACGGTCACTTGCGTCTGGTCGATGGATGTCGTCGGCTTGGATTGAGTCTCCGCTTGCGCCGGGTCGGGGGGCGGCGGCTTTGGAATTGGAATCGGGGTGATAACGATTGGCGGTTCGGAGATCCGCGGCGGCAGGTCCATCCTGGCGCTCATCACCGCGCCGATCAGCGCGACGTGGGCGGCGGCGATCAGCAGCAATGTCCGGGGAGATGAGTGGCGCTCGGCGATGCGGCGCCGGTCGGCTGCGTACGCAAGCATATCGATCTCCTTCACCGTGAGACGATGAAGGGAATGATACATCATATCGTCGCTTTCTCAAAGGAAATTGTTTGGAGAGACGCGATGGCCTAGCGGTTTGCGGCGGTTAGCTTGGCAGCCGCGGCAAAGCGGGCGACGGCGCGATCCTGGCCCATGGACACGAGCAGGCCGGCCATCTCGGGACCGGACTCGCGACCGGTGAGCGCCAGCCGCAGCGGGTGAAACAGCGCCTTGCCCTTGAGGCCGGTCGAGCTCTTGAGCGCCTCGGCCAGCGCCTTCCACGGTTCGCCCGACCAGTCGAGCGTCGAAGCGATCTCGGCCGCTTTGGCGACCAGCGCCCGCTCGTCATCGGAAAGCTTTGGCGGCTCGATGTCGCCGGCAATCACCTCGAACCAGTCCGCAAAATCCGACCGCCGCTCGAGATTGCCGCGCAGCAACAGCCAGTCCTGCTCGCTCGCGCTATCGGGCAGGCGGTCGGCGACTTCAGCGAAATCGAGCCGGTGCAGCAGCCGCGCGTTGAGCAGCTCAACGTCGTGCAGGTCGAAATGCGCCGGAGCGCGGCCGAAATGCGCGAAGTCGAGATCGGCCGCGAGCTCGTCGAGACTGGCCAGCGGTTCGACCGGCTGCGACGTGCCGAGCCGGCCGAGCAGCGACAGCAAGGCCATCGGCTCCAGGCCCATCCCGCGGATCTCCTCGACCCCGATCGAGCCCAGCCGCTTCGACAGCTTTCCCTCGGCCGCGACCAGCAGCGCCTCATGCGCCAGCTCGGGCGGCTTGGCGCCGAGCGCCTCGAACATCTGCAGCTG
>JBKJYX010000081.1:0-3786 GCA_046715575.1 Sphingomicrobium sp.
ACACAAGAGGGGACAGGGAATGGCCGACCAGGCGAAAAAGCGCGGGCTCGAGCTGCACTGGCGGATGCTGATCGGCTTTGTCGTCGGCCTCACCGCCGGCCTGACCGTCTACTCGACCCAGCCTGACGCCCGGTGGGTGGAAATCGTCACGACTTACGTGACCCAGCCAATTGGCCAGGTCTTCCTTCGTCTGCTCTTCATGCTGGTGATCCCGCTGCTGGTCTCGGCCCTCGTCGTCGGCATTTCGGAGATGGGCGAAGTCCGGTCGTTGAAGCGCGTCGGGCTTCGCACGCTGGTCTATACCGTGGTCGTCTCGTCGATCGCCGTGCTGGTCAGCCTCGTGGTCGTCAACCTGCTCCAGCCGGGCGCCGGCGTCGATCGCGATGTCGCCGCGTCGCTGCTTGCCGCGCAAGAGGGACGGGCGGGCGAGATTGTCCAAACCGCCCGCGAACAGCCGACCGGGATCGACGCCTTCGTCACCATCATTCCCAACAATCTGGTCGAAGTAATGGGGAGCAACAGTTCGATCCTGTCGGTGATGTTCTTCGCATTGTTCTTCGGGATTGGCCTGCTGCTCACCGACACACCCAACGCCCGTGCCTTGAAGCGCGGTTTCGAAGGGCTGTTTGACGTCACCATGCGCTTGATCATGATCGTCATCCGCCTCGCGCCGATTGCGGTCGCCTGTTTCATGTTCAACCTGGCGGCGTTGTTCGGGTGGGACTTGTTGATCCGCCTGTCGGCCTATGTCGGCGTGGTTCTGTTGGCGCTCGGCATCCAGATGTTCATCGTCTTTCCGGTGCTGCTCGCGACGCTCGGGCGCAAGAACCCGATCACTTTCTTCAAGGAGACCCAGGAAGCGAGCCTGATGGCCTTCGCCACCGCCTCGTCCAATGCGACCTTGCCGACATCGCTTCGGGTCGCCGACGAGAAGCTCGGGCTGCCGCGGCGAGTCGCCCGGTTCGTGCTCACCATCGGCGCCACCGCCAACCAGAACGGGACCGCCATGTTCGAGGGCGTGACCGTCATCTTCCTCGCCCAATTCTTCGGGGTTGAGCTGACCATCTGGCAGCAGGTGATGGTGATGCTGGTCTGCATCCTCGGCGGCATCGGCACGGCGGGCGTCCCGGCCGGATCGCTGCCGGTCGTGGCGCTGATCCTGGCGATGGTCGGCATTCGCCCGGAGGCGATCGCGATTGTGCTTGGCGTCGACCGCTTCCTCGACATGTGCCGGACGACGCTCAACGTGATCGGCGATCTGGTTGCCGCGCAGGTCATTTCCGCCGCCGAGCCTCATGAGGGCGAACCGGTCGACACGCTGCCTCGAGCACCGGTGGCGGCGTGATGGACCTGGTCTAGGCCTTTCTGGCCAGCGGGAGAGAAGTTGTTGATCCATATTGTTGGACACGGCGACAAGAAAATCTTTGGGCTTACTCCTGCGAAACGCCTGGAGCGCCAGGCCGGCATGCTCGAAACGCTGATCGTGGCGGACGCCAATGCCGTTCTCGACGATCAGGCGATCCAGTGGCTGGCCGACAATCCGGGCACGATTCTGGTCACGGTCGCGGGCGAGAAACTGGCAATCGCGATCGAACCGGCGAGAATGCAGCTGGCCGTTGCGGCGATGCAGGACGACCCCGTTGATTTCCCGGTGACCACGCCTTCGGCCATCGGCGAAGCTTACACTCGGAAGCTCCGTCGAAGGTCCGGGTTGATTGCGATCAGTCTCAATGAATTGAGCGTGCAAGACGCTGAGCGAATATTGTTTGGCAGCGTTTACAAGGGCGTTACCGACCTCGTTACCAAGTGGGTGTGGCCCAGGCCGGCACTGCTCGTCACGCAAATTGCAGCTCGATGTGGAGTGCACCCCAATCATGTGACGTTCGTCGGCCTGGCGTTGACGGTGCTGGCTGGCTGGCTGTTCTTCACCGGCGGCCTTGTCGCCGGGCTGGCGGCCGCCTGGGCCATGACTTTCCTCGATACGGTCGACGGCAAACTCGCGCGCGTGACCGTGACGTCGAGCAGGTTCGGGAACTGGCTCGACCACGGCAACGACATCATTCACCCGCCCTTATGGTGGGCGTGCCTCGCGCATGGATTAGCCCTCGGTCATCCGACGTCCGGTTGGGAGATCTGGACGGCCTGCGGAATAATCCTGGCTTGCTACGTAATCGCGCGCGCCATCGAAATCTCATTCCATCTGCTCTTCGGCTTCAACGCGTTCCTGTTCGGCCTGTTCGACACCTGGTTCCGGCTGATTGTGGCGCGGCGCAACGTGCTGCTGCTGATCATGACCCTGGGTGGGATCGTCGGCGAGTGGGTCGGCGCATTTGCGGTCTGCGCGGCCTGGAGCGTGGTCTCGACAGCGATTCAGGCGATCCGCATCGCTCAGGCATGGTTTGCCGCTAAGAAGCAGCCTCTCAAGCCCTGCCTGGCTTAACCCGCGGCTTCGTTTTCATTTGCATCAGGATGCACTCGGCCGTGCGCAGCGACAGCGCCAAGATCGTCAGCGTTGGATTGGCCCACCCACCGGTCGGAAACACCGAGCTTCCGGCGACGTATAGATTGTCCAGGCCATGAATCCGTCCATAGCCATCCGTCACACCCTTGCGCGGATCGTCGGACATCCGGGTCGTGCCCATGTGATGGTAGCCCCCGATGGGGTGGTCGCTGATGAGTGGATCGAACGTCCATTGCCTCGGGCGGTCGTACAGCCAGGGGGCCGGATCAACCCGGCCCAGCTCTCGCGAGGCGACGTGCCGGGCGACGGCATCGACCAGGACAGCGGCGGTCTCCACGTCCTGATCCTGTAGCTGCCAGTCAAGCCGAACTCGCGGCATTCCGGTTGCATCGACGGAGTCGCTCAAGGTCACGCGGCTATCGGGATTGGGCGCTTGCTCGGCCCGCAGGACGAGCGCCAATTCTGAACGGCCGCTGGCAACCGCCATCCAAGGTTTTATCGGTCCAGTAAACCGTTTCAACCGACGGCCAAGGCGACGCGTCGTTTTCCACACGCCTCGCCCGGTTTTCGTCGGGGAGGTGCGGTGCTTGGCATAGAGGTAGACCTCTTTCATCAGGGGACGCCGACCCCCTGCCTTGGGCCTGGCCGCGATGCTCAGGCCGCTGTTGAGAATGCCAAGTTTTTCCTGCAGATCTGGTGAAGGTATTAGCAGTGGTGCGACCTGGATGTCGCCAAATCCGCATTTGGCAAATGACTTGAGGACTCTCCACAAGGGAGCTCCGACAAGTCGGCCGCCGCGGGCGTGCGGATGCTCCATGAAAAAGCGGCCGACGAGATCGTGCTGGTTGCCAAGGCCGGGCTTCACGATGCTGTTGGAAGCGAGCAGCAGTCGCGGATTCTCGATCCCGCCGGCGGCGAGCACATAAAATTCGGCACGTACCACAAACTTGCGATTGCCGCGGCTGTGCACCTCCAGCCGCTCGATGCTTTGGCCGGTTTCATCAGGGATGATTTCGCGCACGGTGGCATGGGTGATTGCCGTCAATCGTGGGTCGCTGACCAGCGCTCGGTTTGCGACGAGGCAGAAGCGGTCGAACTTCCGGTCGAACAGCCAGTACCGTACCGCCAGGTCTTCGGGCGACAGCGCGTCAAACAGGTCGATGCTATCGCCCATCGTCGGGTTCGAAAGCGGAAGTTCAAGCGCCTGCCGAGCGACATCATAGTAAGGCCGCAGCTCGTCGATGCCAAACGGCCAGCCCGAATGCTCGACCCAGGGTCGACGCTGGAAATCGATCGGATCGAGCTCGGCGCAGCGGCCGCCCCAA